>NZ_JBQHUL010000018.1:0-66555 GCF_052065235.1 Blautia sp. HCP28S3_G10
TGGTGAATGTTGTTGTCTTGCCATAGTTGGACTCCTTTCGTTATAAAAATCATACGGGAAATCCAACTTAGAAACAATGATTTTTTTGTCTTAATTTATGGGTTCATTATACACTGTTCTTTGACTGCACCAAATGGTCCACTTACAGCAATCGCTGGATATTTCCCAAATGCATTTTTCGGCTTATACAAATCTGCAACAAGTGTGATTCCATAACGATTTACAAATGTCACTTTCTCATGATCTACTTTTTCACTTTTTGGAAAAGTTTTATCCCATTCAGATACTAGTTTTAATTCTTCTGTTTTCAACATAAATATAACCTCCATATGCAAATTGTCTTATAATTCAAGAATGCCTCGGCAATCTTCCTATTTTAGTTTTCTATATTCTTCATCACTTACCGGTTCAAGCCATTCATTGGAACTATTTTCGCCCGGAACTTCTATTGCCAGATGTGAAAACCATTCATCCGGTGCTGCGCCATGCCAGTGTTTCACTTCTGCCAGAATATTGATGCAGTCGCCTGGCTTCATTTCTACAGCATCTTTCCCTTCTTCCTGATAATATCCTCTTCCGGCAACACATACCAGGATCTGTCCGCCTCCACTTTTTGCATGATGGATATGCCAGTTATTTCTGCATCCTGGTTCGAATGTCACATTGAAAATTCCAACCTGAGAAGTAGAAATCGGTGCAAGAAAACTCCTGCCCGAAAAATACTGTGCAAAGCCATCGTTTGGTGCACCAATTGGAAATACCATCTCTTTTGCATGCGCCCGCATCGCTTCCTCTTCGTATGGCAAATCTCCTTCGCCTGTCTCCCACACTTCCTTTGCAAGATTGAAAACAGCCCATGCTTTTGGCCATCCTGCATAAAATGCGACATGTGTGATTACTGCGGCAATCTCTTTTTGTGTTACACCATGATTTTTTGCATTTTGAAGATGATATTTTAAAGAAGAATCTGTAATTCCGGAAGCCATCAGAGCAACCACTGTGATGATACTTTTTGTTTTTACGTCGATGTCCTGGTTATTCCAGTTTTCACCGAAAAGGACATCATCGTTAAAATGTGCAAACTCCGGTGCGAATTCACCAAGTGCATTTCTTCCTGCTGTCTGTATTATTTTTCCCATTTTCTGTATACCTCCATAGCACTATTATTTATAAAGATTTTACCCACTCACTGATTTCCTGTTTCGTTCCACAATTTAACAGTCTGCCTTCTGTAATAACTGCGTCTGATGCAGATGACTGCAATTCTTTCACAGTGTTCCCAAATCCACTTCCACCGGATGTTGCAAAGAGCACAATCTTTTTGCCACTGAAATCATAGGCTTCCAAAAATGTATTGACAATTGTCGGAGCTACATACCACCAGATTGGGAATCCCAGAAGGATCTCGTCATAAGAACTCATATCCATCTTTTTCTTCATAATCTCCGGTCTGTATTTCTTATCACTCATTTCCACACTGCTGCGGGATTTTTTATTCATCCAGTCAAGATCAGCCTTTGTATATGGAACTTTTGGCTCAATCTCAAATAAATCCGCTTTTGCTTCCTCTGCGATCATCTGTGCTACTTTTTTTGTAGTTCCGCTTGCACTGAAAAATGCCACTAATTTTTTACTCATAATAAAAAGCCCCTTTCTATACGTATTTTTCACAAAAAATAAATGTATAAGATTTACATTCATCTTACACATCTATTTTAAGCTCTATCGCTTCATTATGTCTAATGCTTATATTGAATTTTGTTTTATGCCTGAAAAGCATTAATCTCCTCAATCATTTTACGGACTGCCAAAGAATATGGGATATTCCGTCGCCAGGCAATCACCGTACTGGTCGTGATTTCAGGAGAAATTCTTCGCTGTACAAGAATATCCTCTCGCCAATACTTTGCAGCACCTTCGATGGATACCGGATAGCCCAGTCCGTTTGCTGCCATAACTCCGGCATTCGTTCCAAGATTACTTGTAAAAGCAATCTGCAGTTTCGAAAAGTCTTTTCCAAACCAATTGGCAAGTTCACTTTGAACATTTACTCTTTCCGGCAGGATCAATGGTTTTCCAATAAGATCTTCTTTTTTTATAAACTCTTTTTCTGCCAGCGGATCATCCGGCCGCATTCCGACACACCAGTGATCGCAATCTGTGATCCGGATATAATCCAGCCCTTCGGTGTCCACCGGCTCCATGAATAATGCGATATCTACAAGTCCTTTGTTCATCATCTCATACACTGCATCTGCTGTTGCAGTATGCAATACAATCTGAACCAGCGGATATTTTTCTTTATATGTTTTACATATCTTCGCCAATGTCTCCACTGCTGCAAATTCACCGCATCCAATGGTTATCGTGCTCTCTACAACCTCTTCTTTTCCTTTCAGTTCCTCAAGCGTCCTTTCCTCAAGATTAAGAATCTCCAAGGCACGCCTTTTTAATAAAATCCCCTCTTCAGTAAGCGAAATTTTCTTCCCGTTTCGAATAAATAATGTTATTCCCAGTTCCTCTTCAAATGCCGCCATTTGTCTGGATAGCGTTGGCTGGGTAATATGCAATTGTTCTGCTGCTTTTGTAAAGCTCTGTTCTTTTGCTACTGTTAAAAAATAGCGTAATAATCTTAATTCCATATCTTTATATTCCTACAAATTTTTCTTGTAACCATTCTATCATATTACATCCCAGATATCATCTATATTGATTTTTTCTTCTCTTACAAGTTGGCATAATATAGCATCATTACTCTTGTAAGATATCATAATCTTTCAATATGTCTTCTGGTTATATGCCTTTCATTTTCAGTCCTTACATAAAAGAGATTGATGGAGTATCTAAAGAATGGTGACGGATATGTTTTATATGTTCTTCTGGTATTTCTCTGGTAGAAGGTCCGCAAGCCCATAATCTGCATAAAATCCCGTGGGTTATTTTCTTGAGTGATTTTTCAGTGTATAATAGACAGTGTAAATTTTTCTGTAACTTCAGAAGCTTTCCCATTGTTTTCTTTTTACCGGAGGATTTTACAATGCAGGAAATACATCATTTTTTTCACTCATTATTCAGTCTCACCCTTGATTTTCGTGTCCGGCTGTTTAATATCCTGGCTTTAGGAGGCACTGTGATCAGCCTGATCATGGCCCTTCTCAGTCTAGGAACCGGTTCCTGGGGAAATGTCCTGATCAACCTTGTGCTGGTCGCAGTCTCAGGAGGACTTTTTCTTTATTCCTATTACAGTGGGAAATATCAGCGATGTTATCTGATCACTATTGTCATAATTTTTCTGATTGTTTTTCCGATGATGTTTTTTACCAGCGGCGGATATCATGGCGGTATGCCGGCCTTCTTCGTGTTTGCCATTATTTTTACCGTGCTGATGCTGGAAAAAAGACGGGCTCTGATCGTTTCTCTGCTGGAGATTGTCCTATATATAGGACTGTGTCTGGTCGCATACCATTTTCCGCACTTTGTAACTCCTTTTGCCACGGAAGCAGACCGGCTGGCAGATATTCTTCTGGCATTTGTCTCTGTAAGTACTGTCTGCGGCATTGTTCTCTATTTTCATCTGAAGGAATACAACCAGCAGCAGCTCCTTCTGGAGGAACAGAACCTGCGGTTGCGCTCCCTTGACAATGCCAAGTCTACCTTTCTGACCACCGTTGCCCACGAGATTAAAAATCCTCTGAGTTCCATCTCCCTCCACGCCCGCGACACATCCGAGCTCCTTGAGGAAGAACCTCTGGATTTCTCTCTTATGCAGGAAAATCTCCGTACCATTGAACAGTCGGTAATGCGGATCGACCGGATCGTGCTGGATTTGATGGATACCGTTTCCATTGAGCAAGGACGGCTGGCCCTTTCTCTTGTACCATCAGATCTGGGAGTACTTTTACATTCTGTAAAAAAAGATTTCAGCAGTCATCCAAGTTCCGGGAATAACCAGCTGGTCCTTACGATACAATCTGACCTCCCGGAAATCTCTGCAGACCCGGAACGGCTGATCCAGGTTATCACCAATCTGATCTCCAATGCAGATCGTCACACTCAAAACGGAACCATCACCATTTCCCTTACAGGCGAACCGGGCTGGCAAACCATCTGCGTTTCTGACACCGGAACCGGCATGTCAGAAGAAATGCGAAAAAACGCGCTCAAGGGTTATGTTTCTGCAGATAAAGATTACTGGCGGCACGGCATAGGCCTCTATGTCTGTCATCAGATCATCACTGCCCACGGCGGCAAAATATGGCTGAAAAGCCAAGAAGGTGAGGGAACTCAGGTGTTCTTCTCACTTCCGGAGGAGGAGTCATAAATATATGAATGAAAAGAAATCGCTTATCCTTATGGTTGAGGATGAAGAACAGGTGCTGAATACCAACTGCCGGATGCTGCGGCGCCGTGGCTACGAAGTCCGCACTGCGCAGACAGTCTCCGAAGTCTATCATCAGCTTGAAGAACAGCTGCCGGATCTTCTCATCCTGGACATTATGCTTCCGGACGGAAACGGCCTGGATATCTGCCGCCACTTCCGCGAAAAAACCATGAACCCTGTTCTTTTTCTCACAGGAAAAAGCGATATCCGCGATAAGGTAGAAGGGCTTCAGCAAGGAGGCGACTATTATCTCACCAAACCTTATAATTTTGACGAATTTCTAGCCGTGATCCAGATGCTTCTGGAACGCCAGAAACGAATAGAAGAAAAAATAAAAGAAAAATTTCAGGCTTCCCGCCAGATCACAATCGGAAGCCTGCGGCTGGATCTTTCGGACGGCCATGCATATCTCAATAATGCCGACACAGGTCTTACCCGTACCGAATTCTCCCTGCTGCGTCTCCTTGCCGAAAACCAGGAGAAGGTTTTTTCTGCAAAGGAACTCTATGAAGCAGTATGGGGCAGCTGTGCGGGAACAGATACCAGCACGGTACGACGGCATATCTTTAACTTACGGGTCAAGATCGGCGCCGAGAATACCGATGAATATGACATTGTCTCGATTTATGGTAAGGGATATCTTTTTACCTGCCGGTAAATGTCTCTTTTTCTTCACATTTCTGAATATCAGAATCTGTCTGTTATAATATACTTAACAGACAGGTTCTTTTTATCAGGAGGTGCCTATGCATAAAAAATTCTTAGTTCTTTTAACAGGCTCGATTGCTCTTTCCATATCTGCAGTCCCAGTCCTCGCTTCTGACCCTCCAACCGATGATGGTCAGTATATCTGGCAGGATGAAAACGGAGATTACTGGTACCGCAATGGTTCCGAGGATGAATATATCGGCGAAGGTAATTATGCCCCTGATCCTGATTCCGGTGAACTGATGGAAAGCAACGATGCCGGCTGGACCGAGCAGGACGGTTATTTTGAACCTCATTATTATTATGAGGATGGCAGTGTGTGGCTAGAGGATGCTACCGGAACCACTTATATTGGCTCCAGAGATAAATATTATATTGATGACTACGGTAATCTTCAGGAATATTCCGAACCAGAAGCTGATTCCTCCTCCGAGGATTCTCCAGAAGAATCCTCTGAATCAGAAAAGCGTGGCGAGCTTCATATGCGGGTTGGGTTCACTGCTGATGATATGATCAGAGAATCCATGCCCGAAAAAGAAGGTTATTTCGAGCAGCGTTCCGTAAATGAGGGAAAAAGTACTGCCTTTGTTTTAAAAGTAGCTAATTCTTCTCTGGAGGATTCTTCCCTGAAGGGTTTTCTGGCAGAATACTATCCGGTAAAGGGTGAGATCATCACTCAAAAGGATCTTACCTTTGAATCTTATCCTGCTACGAAATATCAATATTTAACCGCAGTCAACGAAGAAGAAAAAAATGTAGATGCGCTCGTATGCCAGACTGACGATTATACATTTGGACTTTTTATCCTGACTCCGTCAGACACCTATGATAAGGTCGCTGAAAAGGCAGCTACAGAACTGATCAAATCCATAGAATTTGTTTACGCAGAGTATGTGGATATGGCCATGACGGATTACTTCCAGGTTCTTACTCCAGAGCGTTGGAAATATCTCTGCCGTTATGAAACGACCGAAACCGAAAATGGTGGATATAAACTGACTTATTACAATGAGGATGTCCCTGTGCTGACCCTGGAAGCCAGATATTACGATGGTAAAGACCAGCCTCTGGACAGTGTATGGCAAGGCTATCTCGGCCGCATCGAAACAGTCGATGGCAAAAAGTATGATCTTCTGTCCACCATCAGCCAGTACTCTGAAGATGCCTCTGACGAATGGAAAGAAATGTATGACACCTATCTGGATACCATAAACGGAATCCGCATGATGGATGGCTGTTCCCTGACCGAAGGAAGCCATACCTGATTTCCCGGTCCCCTCTACCGTTATTTTGCAGACCGGAAAATCTATAGCTGTATCTCAACCGCAAAAGACACATCATATTTACACAAAAGAAGCTACAGAACTTGAGTCTTCATTGTTCTGCAGCTTTTTTGTATTTTAAAATCACATTCTGCGTTCTTTTGTATTCCTGCTCTCTTCGGTGCTGATCCCGTATGGTAACAGTTTTGTCATGATCCTGCCTATATTTCTATTTCTTCTTATATTCTTATAATTCTTTTACAAATTTCACTGCATTTTGGATATCTTCATCATCTGGATGTCCTTTTGCAATGCCCCCGATTAGTCTGAACGGACCAAATGTATCATATCCTTTGCATCCAAATTTTCCCACTACGCTGGCACGTTTTTTATCCAAAATCTGCTCTATGGATTTATAATTCTCACTTCCGCCATAAGTACAGATCAGGAATACCTTTTTGTCATCTGGTAAATTCTTTTCCGCAAATTTCAATATTGACTGATGATACTTTGAAAAATAGATTCCTGATGCAAACCCGATCATATCATAACTGCTCAGATCTGCATCTGACTGTTTTACTACATCAATCAACTCCACCTGACACTCTTCTGCTATTCTCTTTACTATTTTTTCTGTATTTCCATGATGTACCGATGCATACACGATTGCTTTTCTCATATCTATACCCTTTCTATCAGCTCAACAATAGAATTATACCATCATTTGTCAGCTTGTAAATCTGTTTCATTACAGGCAAACAACTCAAAATGATTTCGATTTGTTTTTATAAAACCTTCTTTTTGTAACTTTGATATCTCTGTAGACATTGCTGCACGGTCAATACACAGATAATCTGCCAGCTGCTGCCGGTCAAACGGAATATCAAAGGATAACGATGAATGTCTGATGGATTCTGCCGACAGGTATGACAATAGTTTATCCCTTGTCGTTCTTTTTCCAACATGTGTAATCTTATCGTTCAGGATCAGTATCTTATTTGCCAGGACACTGACCAGGTTACGCATCAGCTTCTGATGATGCTCACATGCAGTTTGACAAGTAACCAGAAGCCTCTGAACATTTAAAAAAATAATCTCACAATCCTCATCTGCTACCACACTGATATTCAGGACAGCCCCCGGGCTTGCTGCATATGGTTCTCAAAAAAATCTCCGGCATGACATTTCGCCAGAATATTTCGATGTCCCCAGAGATCTTCCTGAATAACAAGAACACAGCCTGATACCACAAGTCCCATTACCTCTGTAGAATCTCCTGCTCTGAAAATATAAGAATCTCGTTCTTTAGAAATTACTGTTGCATTTACACAACGCAATATGGATAATATCTCGTTATCACTAAGACCTTTAAAAAATGGATTGTTTCTTAGAATAGGTAAATATTTTTCCAAAAACATTCCTCCTGTTGGAAATCAAACATACAAGTTGTATTTATCATACTATGATTTTAGCAGAAACAAACGTTAAATACTATTGACGGAGGATAAATGATAAGAAAGATTATCAGGATTGATAAAGACAAATGTAACGGCTGTGGTGCCTGTGCAAGTGCCTGTCACGAAGGTGCTATTGATATCATTAACGGAAAAGCCGAACTGGTAAGAGAACATTTCTGTGACGGACTAGGCGATTGTCTCCCAGAATGTCCCACAGGCACCATTTCTTTTGAAGAAAGAGAATCCCCTGACTATGATGAAAAAGCCGTGCAAGAAGCACAGAAAAAAGCACTTCAGAACTGGCCGGTACAGATTAAACTGGCACCTGCAAATGCACCATATTTTAACGACGCTAAGCTTTTAATCGCAGCCGATTGTACTGCTTACGCATATGCCAGTTTCCATCAGGATTTTATTCGGAATAAGATGACTTTAATTGGTTGTCCAAAATTAGAGTTTCTTCTGCGAGGCATTATTTAAGATTGGCTATGAAGAAAGTATGGAGGCTCTGCTTCCTACAGTACTGAAAGTAGGGGAAATCAACCTGAAGTGTATGGCACTTCTTGACAAGGCAAATACAGAAACCTATGGAACGCTCTCTGGTACGAACAGAAAGCAGTCTGCATCCTGTTAACGCTTCTGCATCTTGGTATTAAAAACATCCGTCTTGGTCCTTCACTTCCGGCGTTTCTGTCTCCTAAAGATCTTTATAGAATCAACAAAGCCGATACCGGATTCCAAAATCCTGCATCGGCTTTATGATTATAATTGTCTTTTTTATTATCTGTAATATATACCGCTCCAGTAAATATTGTCTTTCACGATTGTTTCAGGTGGAAGCTCTACACCATCCAATGCCCATTTTTTATATTCTGCAAAACCCACTCGGTCTATAATATACCCCACATGTTCCTTACCGCCAGGCGCATTTGGATCAATATATTCTTTCACAAATTTATAGGTATTCAGGATAACTTTGATGATGGTGTCTTCATCTGCCCAGATCAGAAAATCTTCTCCCAGACGTGGATTTTTCTTTCCTGTTCGTCCCATAAGTGTCAGACGATAGTATTTTTTTGCACTTCTGGTCCATGCTCTGGTCGGACATTTTGTTACACAAACTCCACATCCCACACATTTTTCCTCATTGCGCACGATTCGATAGTTTTCCATCTTTAATGCATCCACCGAAAGCTTATCACAGCCTTTTACACATGCACCACAGGAAACGCAGCGGTTAGGGTCATATTGTGGCTCTGTCATACCAATAATTCCAAAATCATGCATCCTTGCTTTGATACAATCATTGGCACAACCTGTAAGTGCAATTTTAAAATGAAGATCATTAGGAAATATAGCCTTTTCAATTCTCTTTGCAAAGGCTGCTGTATTATAATTTCCAAAAGGACAGACTCTGTTTCCGATACATGCACAGACATTTCTGGTTCCTGATGCCGGATACCCGGTACCTGCTTCATTTTGATTGATCTGAAGATTATCAATGATCGGTTGAAGCATCTCATTAACTTTATCCATATCTTCCATATGGATTCCTTCAATTTCAAATCCCTGACGGGTGGTAACATGAATCTGGCCATTTCCATATTTTCTGGCAATATCTACTACCTGCTGCATGACATCCGCATTACAGCAGCCTCCCGGAACACGCACTCTGGAAGCCGTAAGCCCACGGACTTTTGATACACGGAAGGCATTTTTCTTCAGTTTCTTTATATTGATATCCATTATATTTTCCTCCCTAATCAAACAGTTTTTTACCTTCTGAATAACAGAATACCGGCCCATCCAGACAAATATATGTGTCATTCATTCGGCAATGCCCACATTTACCAAGTCCACAGCACATTTTTCTTTCCTGTGATATCCAAATTTGTTCTTCCTTCATTCCCAGTTTTAAAAGCTCTGCCACTGCAAATTTCATCATAATCGGCGGTCCGACAACAATAGCTGCAGTTTCATGAATGTTATCCAATTCAAGTTCCGGAATATATTTTGTAACTAGCCCCGTTCTATAGAAAGGGTCATCGGATGAGTCCACCGTCAGGACCAGATTCATCTGCTGTTCCCATCTCCTCAGATCGTCACGGAATAAAATATCTTCCGGAGATTTAAATCCAAGTATTGTATGTAATTTTTTTACCTCATCCGGATGCTCACCGAAGTAACTGATCACACCTCTCACAGGAGATACTCCTGTTCCACCAGCTACCACGATCAGCTCTTTTCCCTGATAATTCTCCTTTTTAAACCCGTTCCCATAAGGACCACGCATAAAAAAGCTGCTTCCCTCATTTAATTCAAAAATCTCTCCGGTCACCTTACCAACCTTACGTATCGTCAGATCAACATAATCTTCTCCTATACCACTGACCGAAATAGGTGCCTCACCATATTTTGGAATAGAAACTTCAAAAAACTGTCCTGGTCTTACTTCACCCACATATGTCATACGAAATGTATATTCTGTCTCTGTATGTTTCACGATTTCTTTTATCTTAGATAAGAAAGGAATATATTCATTTGTCATCTTATTTTCCCTCCTTTTCTTTCAGTTTCTGAAGGCATGCAACATAGGAAATATATTCCGGACAGACATTTTCACAACGTCCACAGCCGACACACATATGATATCCAAATCTTTTCTTATAATCTGCAACTTTATGTAATACCTTAAAGCGCATTCTTTCACCCTGACTCTGACGGAAGCTGTGTCCTCCTGCAATGTCAGAATATCCCTCCACCTGACAGGAAGCCCATACGCGGCGCCGCTCTCCTGCCTTTGGATTATCTTTATAAAAAATATCCTGCATAGTAAAACAAGTACATGTCGGACAGACAAAATTGCAGCGGCCACAACCAATACAGCGGCTGCCATATTCCTGCCACATAGAATCCTGATGAATTGTATCTGGAAGATTCTCCGGAATCTCTACATGAATCTCATTCTTTTCCACAAAATTCAGTTTCTCCTGTGCATTCTGTCCATAATTCCATAATAATACTTCCAGTTCTCTGCATCTTAGTTCCATATAGCAGCCCTTTTCATCCTGAAAAATATACATATCATATTCTTCACAACGATTTGTACCCATACTTACACAAAAACAATTTTTACCGGATTCCTTACACCCCATCACAGCAAAAACTGTATTTTCCCGCATTCTTCTGTAATAATAATCCTCTGCACCGTTTTTCAGATACATCTCATCCAGACGTTTCAAAGCATGAAAATCACAGCTTTTCAAAAAAATCAATCTCTGTCGTGCCACTCCATCTGCTGTTTTCATTTCATCCTCTGTAAAATAAAGAATCGTCTCTGAGACTGGAAACAGCACTTCCTTGAAACTGTAATCCGACTTCTGATCCCAGACAAGTTCTTCCCAGCTGTTCAGCAGACCATAACGAACTATATCTGTATCTGAAAAGCATCCTGTTCCCTGATAAATTTTCGGTCCATACACATCATAGGATTTCTGCAAAATTTCAAAAATCGTCTGCATCTCATCACTGTTGAGTCGTTTTCCCATCAGATACCCCTTTCTCATAATCACATTTTATAAAATTCTGCAAGACCATCAGAATCTGTCAATATAAACCGCTTATTGCCATAACGGATCAGACCTCTATCCGTAAGAACTTTACAGGCACGAGACACATTCTCCCTTGGTGCACCAACTAAGTCCGCCATCAGGGTAATAGTAAGATCAATATCTATCATCACCCCGTCTTCCGTATCCACACCAAAATCACGACCTAGCTTCCATAATTTTGCAGCTATTTTTCGCTCCATCTGCATGTTTCCGGTCGTATTTTTTAACTGGTGACCCATTCGCCAGAGATTTCTTTCATATTCTCTCAGAACAGCTCTTGTTAAAGCATGGCTCTGCTCCATAAGCTGAAGGAATTGTTCTTCTGCAATTTCTATTACCTTCACTGGACAGGCAGCCTCACAAAAAAGTGCATTTGGCTTTTTGCTTACAATACTCTGATTTAAAAGCCGTCCTTTTCCCAGGATAAAAATCACCTTTCTATTTCCGTGCTTGGTCAGATTGTAAAGCATCACTTCCCCAGAATACACGAAATATACTGTTTTCGTTCTGCTACGTGAATGAAAAATCACTTCCTTTTTCTTATATGAAACAACCTTACTTTCATTAAGCAGATTCTGCAGAATATCCTTTGGTATTTCTTTAAAAAAATCCATATTCTCCAGTTCTCTGATCGTTATCTGTCCCATTTTATCAACCTCGCTGGCATAACTTTTACAGTCATTGATAATAAACTGCTTCTGTCTTGCTTTCCTTTTGTATTATAATTAAAAAGTTTATCATTTTCCGTGACGTATGTCACATAAAAAAAAGACGTAAGTTTCCCTACGTCTTAATTCTGCCAGTTTCATCACTCAATTACATCCTCTTATCATATTCTTCCACTTCTGTCCGCGTTACTCGTTTTATATTCTGTTTTTTCAGACGCAAATAGACATATTCGCGAAAAATAGTATAAAACACCGATACAGTCGGAATAAAAATGAGCATACCTACTATTCCCATAAGATTTCCACCGATTGTCACTGCCGCCAGCACCCAAATCGACGGAAGGCCAACAGATCCGCCAACAACATGCGGGTAGATCAGATTACCTTCAATCTGCTGTAAGAGTAAGAATATAATAATAAATAAAACTGCTTGTTTTGGACTTACCATGAAGATCAAAAAACTACCCACTGCACATCCAATAAAAGCTCCAAAGATAGGAATCAATGCCGTAAATGCAATCAAAATTCCAATCAATAGTGCATATGGAATTTTTAAAACCCCTAAGGTAATGACAAACATGGTACCAAGGATCACTGCTTCAAGGCACTGTCCGGTAATAAAATTTGCAAATGTTCTATATGTAAGAGAACATATTTTCAAAAATGCATCTGCTTTTTGTCTTGGGATAAAAGCAAATACCACTTTTCTTACCTGTATATATAATCTTTCTTTCTGAAAAAGAATATAGCACGCAAAAGAAAATGCAATAAAAAAGGTCGCTAATCCACTGGCAATGGAACCTAATGCTGACATCGTTGTGTTCATCATATTTCCAGCCCCATTCCCAAGAATACTTATCCCCCATTTGATTGCCTGATCAGGATCAAACTGAAGTTGATTTACCAATTTCATAATTTCCTGATTATCATGTGAAAACTCACGAATCCAGTTTTGCATCTGTGGGATAAAGTCAGCAATTCTTGTCATCAGACTTCCGGTTGTCTGTGTTAGTTGTGGAATTACTCCAAACATAACCAGTCCAATCACACCGACCAGTAATATAATTGTAAGAAACAAACTTACCGGTCTTGCTAATTTTTTAGCCCATTTATTGTTTTCTTTTATCTTTCCAAGAATTATCTTTTCCAAGAAGCTCATTGGCACATTGATCACAAATGCAATTGCGCCACCAAGTGCAAAAGGAAATATGATTTTCCATATTTCCTTTAGTGCTTCAATCACTACATCAAATTTCCACAAGGCAACTACAAGCAGCGCTGTAAACACAATAAGCTCTCGAACTTTTTTTATAGATATTTTACTAAAATTCACTATCTCTCCCCATTTTTTCTAAATTTCATACGTATATATTTAAGCAATTGTATAATCAAGAGACTGACAAACGCATACAAATATACACCTCCAAGCTGTATCAAATTCAGAGTTTCCACCTTAAATACCCGATGTAATCCCGGAATTGTCAGTACTGCTGTAATTAATACTGCACCAAGTACAAATGCTCCCTGCAACCATTTATTATTAAAGAATACTTTTGTAAAAATAACCGGATGATCTGATTTGCAGTTAAATCCATGAAACAAACGAGCCAGACAAAGAGTTCCGAAAGCATATGTACTTCCGAGTAATACGCCATCATGATGATAGCCTGTCAAGAAACCGATCATTGTCATAGCTCCGATCACAAACCCTTCCAGTCCGATCTTACTAAGAAAATCTTTTGTCAATATCGATTCATCTGCAGATCTTGGCTTCTCGTTCATCACTTCACTTCTATGTGGTTCCATTCCTAATGCAATTGCCGGAAGACTATCTGTCAAAAGATTAATAAACAACAAATGTACAGGAGCAAATGGAACTGGTAATCCTGCAATTGATGCACAAAGAACTGCTAAGATTGCACCAAAATTTCCTGATAAAAGAAACTGTATGGCATTCTTAATGTTCTGATATAAATTTCGGCCATTTTCTACTGCTTTTACTATCGTTGCAAAATTATCATCTGTAAGCACCATCGCTGCCGCATCTTTTGCAACTTCTGTTCCGGTAATTCCCATTGCAACTCCAATATCTGCCTGCTTCAAGGCTGGAGCGTCATTGACGCCATCTCCAGTCATAGCCACTATTTTTCCTTTTTCCTGCCATGCCCGGACAATACGGATTTTATGTTCCGGTGACACTCTCGCATATACAGAAATATTTGGAACAAACTCTCTTAATTCTTCATCACTCATTTTTTCTATATCTGCACCCTCACAGGCCTCAGATAAATCATGCAATATGCCAACTCTCTTAGCAATTGCTGCTGCTGTGATTTTATGATCTCCTGTGATCATAACCGGCCTGATTCCTGCTTTTATACATTCTGTAACTGCAGTTTTTGATTCTTCTCTCGGCGGATCCATCATTGCAATCAAGCCAAGAAATACCAGGTGATTCTCATCTTCTATAGTTAATGTGTGATTCTCTGGAATTTCACGATAAGTAAACGCCAATACTCTCAGACCTTCCATTGAAAACTCCTGATTTTGACATTGGATTCTATCTTTATCTTCAGCTGTAATATCTCGAACCCCATCTTTTGTCCAGATTCGTTCTGTCCGTTCCAGAAGATTGTCAACTGCACCTTTTACTATAATTCGATCTTCACCATCTATCAGATGACGCGTTGACATCATTTTTCGATCACTGTCAAACGGAAGTTCTCCTATCCTCGGATATTGTTTTCTTACTCCTGCAGCCTCTACGCCATATCTGCTTCCCAGATTGATCAATGCTGTTTCTGTTGGATCTCCGATTTCTACTCCATTTTCATTTGTCGAGTCATTACATAAAATACTGTATTCTAAAAGACATCTGTGTGCTGGATCTGTTATGTCAATTGCCGCTGCTGGAATCCTTTTTCCATCTATATAGTAATCTTCAACTGTCATTTTATTTTGTGTAAGCGTTCCTGTCTTATCTGAACAGATAACAGAAACACTTCCAAGCCCTTCTACTGCCTGAAGTTTACGAATGATTGCGTGCTCTTTCGCCATTTTCTGAGTTCCAAATGAAAGAACAATTGTCACGATAGAGCTTAATGCTTCCGGAATTGCAGCGACTGCAAGTGCTACTGCAAACATAAATGCACTGCTGATTTTTTCACCCCGGAATACATTGATTGCAAATAAGAATCCACAGAAAATCAGAATCAAAATAGAAAGCTTCTTTCCAAAGACTTCCAGACTTGCCTGAAGTGGTGTCTGTTTTTCCGACGTTGATTTTAGAAGTCCTGCAATCTTTCCAACTTCCGTCTGCATTCCTATGTCAGTCACAACTGCTCTGCCACGACCATATGTCACAAAGCTGCCTGAAAACAGCATATTTTTCCGATCGCCAAGGGGGACTTCCGTTGGTATAGTCTCCATGCTCTTCTCAACTGCCAGGCTCTCTCCGGTAAGTGCACTCTCATCAACCTTGAGACTTGCATTTTCAATCAATCTTCCATCCGCTGGAATCATGTCACCTGCTTCAAGCAGTATCACATCTCCAATAACCAGTTCCCTGGCTGGAATCTGAACAACTGCTCCATCACGCAGTACCTTTGCCTCCGGGCCAGAAAGCTTCTTTAAACTTTGTAAAGATTGTTCCGCTTTTACCGTTTGTACTGTTCCCAAAATTGCATTGATCGTAATAACAATTACAATAACAGCCGCACTTTCAGCATCGCCCAGAATACCTGATATAACTGCTGATGCAATTAAAATCAGAACTAAGAAATCCCTATACTGTTCCAGGAAAATCTGCAGGATACTTTTCTTATTTCCCTCTGCGAGTTCATTCCATCCACACTTTTCTCTGGAAGATTTCACCTGTTCGCTCGTAAGACCTGATATGCTGCCCTTCACTCGCCTAAATACTTCTTCTACTGTCTCTTGATAGATTTCTTTCATCACTTATGCCTCCTCGTTTCATAAATATCTGTTGTTTTTTATGCAATGAAAGATCTTTTTTATAAAAATGTATAAAAAAAGAAACCCTTATTGCATAACAAAAATGCAATAAAAGTCTCACCATTTTCTTGTGACACCGGATGTTTCCACCGTACTGACGATACCACAAACGCAGATTTAAAAAGCGTAGGTTACTCCCCTTTATTATGTATAATCATATATCAGATCAATATTACTGTCAAGCAGTTCCTACGCCTTATAAATCAAACCTATTATTATTTGGATTTTATCTTATCAAAAGCCACAAAATATTCGAAAGAACAGGTTGCACAATTGTAAACATTAATTGCCGAGTTGTCGTCCAATGCTTGATAACCGTTCAGGAGATATATTTTTTTTGCAGTTTTTATTTCATTTCTCCCTCATTTGCTTCTTCAAGAATAATCTGCTCCTGAACTGCCGCCTCCGCATACTGAACATGGAGGACTGCCTGCGGCCAGTTTATACTAACCATCGCTGTCTTACCTTTTTCCATACCAGCTTTACGGATTAATTCCAGCAATTCCCCCAGGATTTCTTTTGTAAGATAACCGCCTCTCCAGTGGAAAACCAGTGTTTTTCCCTTCTTTGCAGCCTGCAAAGACCGCTTATAAACGTCTTCCTTTTTTGTAAAAGAAAGCTTCTTTTCTTTATAATAAAAATGCTCATGGTCTGTGCAGTGAGGTGCAGGTGCTATAAGCGGTTCATGATCACGAAAAACCTGCTGATCATCCAGATTAAAATAATCATACCGGATCTCGGTATTTTCGCAGCCTTTTCCAAGGCTGTTATCAAATGTCGCATCAAGATGATAATATGTACCATTTATTTTCACAATATTCCACGTATGCCTGTATTTAATCCCTTTGTCAGGATTATTGTCACAAATGGCAATGATACACCACACTCCCAATGCATCCAGAAGAACTTTTACAGCCTTGGCAATTCCCTCACAAACACCAACTCCCTGTCCGAGAGGACCGATAATTTCATGTGAATAAGCTTTTTTCAGTTTGTCATAGCGAACATTTTCGCAGATAAAATCATGAACATATTTTTCTTTTTCCCACTCAGACAGCTTCTGTACCGGACGGACAAGTTTCTCTGTCCTCGCTGCCATGGCCTTCTGATGTTCACGGATTTTATTTTTGTCAAAAAGATATTCCGGTACAAAAATCAGATTGGGGGAATCTTTGTAATAACGATATTTATAACTGGTTACCCAGAATACTTCTGGATGGTCCAGCCTCATCTGAAAAAAGATATTATAGAGTTCCTCTCCGGAAACCGCCGGAATCTGAAATTCATCTGAGAGATTTTTCACTCCTGAAAGAATATTGTGATAAACAGTCTGCTGTACCTTGCTCATATGATTATAATAATATTGTTCCATCTTTATCTCCAGGTTTTGTATATCTACGGCTGATTTCCAGTCATTGACTGTTTACCGCTTCTTTCTTCTTTAGTTATAATATTTTTACAGGTCTGAATCTCAGATAATCCGCTGAAACCAGCCTGTATATGATACCATTTACTTCACCTTTAAAGCTGTCATCATACCGTTCTTTTCCATGGCAGTGTGAATAAATCACCTGTTCAGCGCCATACGCTTCTGCCATCTGTGTAAAAGGGCTTTCCTGCTCTCCGATTGTCGTTGGAGGATAATGAAGAAACATAATAAATTTATCGTATCCAGCCGCTTTTGCTTTTTCAAAAGAAAGCTTAAGTCTCTCCAGTTCACGGTCACGAATTTTCAGAAAATGCTCAACCGAATCCTTTCCCTCATAACAATACCCCTTTGTCCCTACAAGTGCATAATTTTCATAATTATAGTAATTATTTTGAAGGAACTCCAGCTGTCCATTAAAATGGTCATTCAATTTTTCTGTTTTCTTTACATCCCAGAACATATCATGATTTCCCCGCAAAAGAATCTTGCGCCCCGGAAGCTCTATTATAAACCTGAGATCTTCTTCACATTCTTCAAGATCCCTGCCCCAGCTGTGATCTCCGGTGATGATGATTGTATCCGTATCCTTCACAGCTTTTCTTACATACTTCTGGATTTTCTGTTCATGATTTTTCCATATAGGATCAAAAATCTCCATCGGCTTATCCACTGTAAATGCCAGATGAAAATCTCCCATCGCCCATAATGACATTGCATTCACCTCAGTTGCGTTATTTGCGTTCTTACTTCACATTCTTTCCCAGTGTTTCCAGTTCTTCCATTACATCTGCATTTTCTGCCAATTCATCTTTCCCATTAGCGGAATATGATTTACTGAACAAAATATCCCAGGATAAATATTCTGCCATACATTCAAACTGTTTTCCGATCAGCTCATACTGAATATTGTCTGTCGATGCACCTCCAACAACAATAAAGCCGACCTTTTTGCCTTTCATCTGCATTCCACGGCAATAGCATTTATCAATTACAAGTTTCAACTGTCCTGTCATTCCCCACCAATAAACCGGCGTTGCAAAAAGAATCATATCTGCTGCCGCAATCTTATCAATCGTTGGATTGGTGTCATCTTTGGCCACACAGCCTTTGTGACACTGACAGACTCCACACCCCATACATGGAGAAATATTCAGCTTGTCCGGTGCAATAATTTCAATCTCATTTTTCTCTCCTGCACCTTTCACAAAAGCATTAATTGCTGTTAATGTATTTCCTTTTCTCGCACTTCCATTAATTACTATGATTTTCATAATTTTCCCTCTTTCTTCTTGCTTTTATAAAATTTTACAGACTCGAATTTCAGATAATCTGCCTCCGCACATTTCCATAAATAACAGCAGCCCATTTTCATCCTGCCGAATATATCGTTGGTTGATTGCTATCCAAAGCAATTAATAAAAAGATTTTCTATTCCGATATATGTATGAGCTGAATAGGATGGTGTACTATTCTTTTTCCTATACGAATAATTCCAACAGCCTTTTTCACTACAGAACTGATCAGATATTGGCATAAAAATCACTAATGCAATAATCGCAATTAAATGTGGGATATAAAACTCCTGCTATAAAAAAGCCCCACTCCATAACCAATCCATCAGTTATTCGAAGCAAAGCTTTTCTGTTATTTTTATGAGAAAGTCATAAATCCCATATGAAATTTATCTTACAATCTCCACCTGGCAGGCTTCCATGGCCTTCAGTGCATTTTCGTGGCTTTCCGGGGTCACTCCTGCACAGCATGATGCATCAACGATGATCGAAACTTCCGGAAGGGAAGCCTTCACAAGAAGCGCATTGGAAATTACACAGATATCTGTACATAATCCCACAAAGGTAATACTGCTTATTTCATTATCTTCATTCATCGCCACCAGTTCACCTGCCAGATCTGTTGAACCAAATGTATCTTTGTCAATCGGCTTTGTTTTTCTGAATTTGTCCAGTTCACTTCTGATCTCCCAGCCTTCTGTATTTCTGATACAGTGAGGTACCGGAAGTTTCTTACCTTCCTGTGTTTCCAGATACCATGATTCATGAGTATCTCTTGTAAAAAGAACAATTCCGTCGAAGTTTCGGATTTTTTCTTCTACCTTCGGAACAATTGCAACTGCTTCCTTCGTTCCAAGTGCACCGTCAATGAAATCATTCTGCATATCAACAACTACTAAAATATCCTGCATGATTTTGCTCCTTCCGTCTTTTTGTTATTTATTTAATGATACTGATTTCTTTGTTCAGCACGCTGTCTGTAAGTGCGCCTTTGTAATATGGATCCAGTGACTGGTAAACAGCCTCTGTGGACACTGCACGTGCAACCATCTCTATCTTGTCTCTCTTGCATACTTCCAGTAGCTCAGGGCTGATGCTGGAAGAATAGCAATAAAGCGTGACTGTGTTTTCCGGAGTCTGCAGATTACGCATCCGCTGAAGTATAGCTTCACTTATATGCGAACTGGTGATGTATCCGACATCTGCTGTCGGATCTACATCTCTCACCATCTCCATAAATGCGTATCCGAAAGAAAACCAGGAAATCTCATCCTCCATATTCACACTGCAGGCAATGTCATACATCTTTGCAATGTTTTCTCTGTTCATTCCATAGCAGTTTTTCAGTTCCACATAAGGATGAAGTCCGTACTGTCTGCACAGAATAAGAAATTCCTCAAAAGAAGGAATCTTTTCACCGGTGTACATCGGACTTTTCCATGAACCAAAATCCAGCTGCCGTGCTTCTTCATATGTATATAATTTTATTTTCCCATGACCATTGGATGTCTGTTCAGTTGTTGCATTATGAATAATCACTGGTACATTGTCTTTTGTAAAATGTATATCACATTCCACTGCTTTGTATCCGTATTCTGCTGCAGTGCGGAATGCCGCCAGTGTATTCTCCGGTGCAATCTTGCGATATCCCCGGTGTGATATCAGAACCGGTCTTTTGCCATTATATGCCGGATCCGAAGTTACCTGTGGTACAGGTGTCGGACTTGGACTTGGTGTCGGTGTCGGTGCTACAGTTTTTTTCTTTACATTAACTGTACATTTATATGTTTTTTTGTTACGGCCTCTGCAGGTAATCGTTACTGTACCTGCTTTTTTTGCCCTGACTACACCGTTTTTCGTGACTGTCGCCACTGATTTCCGCGAGGTTTTCCACAAGACAACTTTTGTTCCATTGAGTTTCAGTTTATATGTCTGTCCTGGATTCAGAGTTATTTTTTTCTTATTGATGTATGGCTTCTTGACATTTATCCAGATTTTCTGATAGCCTTTTTTCTTATATACTTTGATGAAAGTTTTTCCGGCACGTTTCGGGATAACGATTCCGTTCTGTTTCACCTGCGCTATTTTTTTGTTTTTGCTGACCCATTTACGGGCTCCGCTGACTTTCAGTTTGTAGGTCTGACCAATGTACATGTTTCTGGTAGCAGCCTGTACAGTAATACCGGTCGAAAGTATCAAAAGTATCATCAATGCAAGCCAGAATACTTTCTTTTTTGATTTCATCTCTTTCTTTTACTCCTCCAAAATTTCCCACTCTTATATAAACACTATTTTAAAATGTTTTTAACATTTCCGCAATACTTAATATCGTAAAAAAATCCTCTGAATTATAAAAAACGGACTCCACATTTTTAATGTGAAATCCGATTTTATAAATCTTCACCTGCATTTTTACAGAAGATTCTCATATAGAAATACCATTACAGGCATCGTCACGATCGACAGCAGTGTTGTCAGCACGTAGAGTGTACTGGAATAAGCAGCGTCTTTATCATACAGCTGGGCCATTGATGTAACAGTCGCACAGGCAGGTGTCACAGACGCCAGATACACTGTCAGCAGAATCTGCCTGGCATCAGTCATTGCACTGAAACTGTATATTACCTTCAACAGGACAAGTGTCAGGATCGGATATACAAAAAGTCTGAGAACCGTTGACAGATAATTTCTTTTTCTTGTAAATACAGTCTTAAGCGGCACTTCAGCAATTACCATTCCTGCAAGAAGCATGCCTAACGGACCAATCATGTTGTTCATCATATCCAGGACATCCTGAACACCTGCCGGCAGCTGTATTCTGCATGCAAAAAGAACCACTCCGATTATTATGGATATAATATTTATATTCAGAAGAATTTTTTTCCAGTCCGGTTTTTCTTCTTCACAGAGCATGTTTTTGCAGTGCGTCCACAGAAGAATCAGCTGGACCGTAATAAAAGCACTGGAATAGATCACATATTCCTGTCCCAGAAGTTTCTGAACAAGAGGTATAACCAGAATTCCCGCATTTGGATAGATTACTGTAGCCCGTTCAATGATATCAAGTTTCAAAATGCCCTTCAGCATCGCTGTAACGGCCAGAAACAGGATATGAACTGCAACAGCTGCCGCACATGCAAGGATCAGTCCTTTTTGTATTTCCGGGGTATATTCAACCTGAAACGCATTGATGATCGTACATGGAATAACAAGATATACAAGAATTACGGATACGCTTTTGCTTTCAGATGCTTTCATCAGTCCGGCTTTAACTACCACATAACCCATGATCATTATTGCAAAAAGTTTTGCAATTTCCTCCATTAACAATAAACTGATCTGCATTTTAGTTTTGTCCTCTCTGATCTTTATGGTGAAGTAATGTCACACTTCTCGCCGGAAGATAAATTTTTACAGATCCGGCTGACGCTTCAATCTGTTCCGGTGCATCTGTGTATCCGTCCTGGCCTGACTGTATCACTCTTGTCAGCAGAGTTTTCTCCAGTCTGCTGACACCGCAGGGCCATACTTCCAGCATTACTTCTCTCCCTTCTTCTCTGTTGTTTATAGCTACGATCATCTGTTCAATGTGAGAAAATCTTGCATAAGCCAGTCCCTGATAATCATTCCATAGAAATTTCAGAGAACCACTCCTCAGGATTTTGTATTCTTTATGAATCTTTATCATCTTTCTGTAAAATTCAAGAAGGTCTCTGTCCTCATGTCCCCACGGATATGTTCTTCTGTTGTCAGGATCTGTAAAACCACATACTCCGGCTTCATCGCCATAATATACAGTAGGTGCACCCGGCCAGGTCATCTGGATACCAATGGCTTCCCTCATGATCGCTGTATTTATATTTTCTGAAGCAGCTTCTGCACCTGCATAAGAAACTCTTCCCACCCTGCGGTTTGTTCTTGTAAGGAAACGTGAATGATCATGATTGGAAAGTTCATTCATGGCAGTATGAAGGGCTGACATATGAAGAGAACGCATATGATTTTTCATTGCCCCGATAAACGCATCGCTGTTTCCATAAAGGTCTTCTCTATATTCGTCACTGTGTTTTTCCATTCCGGTCAGAAACCAGGTGACAGGTTCCATAAATGCATCATAGTTCATTACAGAATCCCATTCATCTCCCTGAAGCCAACCTTCCGGGTTTCCATAATGCTCTGCAAGGATCAGTGCCTCCGGATTTGCACTTTTTACAGCTTTGCGGAAATCTTTCCAGAATTTATGATTAAACTCATTGCTGTGTCCCAGATCAGCTGCCACATCCAGTCTCCATCCGTCTACATTGAACGGTGGTGAAACCCATTTTCTGGCAACTTCCAGTACATAATCATATAATTTCTGAGATTCTTCATAATTCAGTTTCGGCAGTGTATCGTGCGTCCACCATCCATCATAGGAAATGTTGTACGGCCATGCCCACTCATCATTGAATTTAAAAAAGCTTCTATACGGACTGTCCGCCGAAATATAAGCACCCGGTGCATAACCTTCCTGTCCTTCATAGATTCTTTCTCTGTCCATCCACTTGTTAAAAGAACCGCAGTGGTTAAATACTCCATCAAGGATAATTTTCATTCCACGTTTGTGAATTTCATCTACAAGATGTGCCAAAAGCTCATTGCTTGCCTCAAGATTCTTTTTGTCTGTTACTCTTTTGATATATTTTGTGGCATGTGAATTGTCTTTATCACCAGGAGCCAGAAGTCCCTCCCCATCTTCAACAATTTTTCCATAATGAGGGTCTACATAATCATAATCCTGACAGTCATATTTATGATTACTTGGGGATACAAAAATCGGATTCAGATAAAGTACCTCGACCCCCAGTCCCTGCAGATAGTCAAGTTTATCAATGATGCCCTGGATATCTCCGCCGTAAAACTCCCGGACTCCCATAACTGCAGGTGTTTTTGACCAGTTAAGTACTCTTTCCACATGTTCTCCTATATAGGAATATTCATCTGTCTGTACATCATTCTGTGTATCACCATTATAAAAGCGATCCACAAAAATCTGGTACATAACAGCACCTTTTGCCCAGTCTGGCGTATTATAGCCAGGATATATCTCGAATTCATCTCTTTCCTGTATTTCACTACAGACACCATGTGAAGCATAAAAACAGGTTACACTTCCATATATGATTTCAAAATGATATCGGTACACTGTGTCTGGCATCTGTATCTTTGTTTCATAATAATCAAAGCCTTTTACAGTTTTGTATATTTTCATTTTCTGTTTCTGTTCTCCGGAAACAAGATATACCGCATCTACATTATTTTTCTGGGTTCGAAAACTGATCATCACCATCTGACCTGCCTCAGGCTCTGTCGGATTTCTGTAATATTTTGTCCCATCGCTGAACAGTGCTCCCTCATTGAGAACAGGTCTCATATTCAGGATATACTGCATTTTTCTGGTGATATCCTCATTTTCAAATTCCATATATAAATTCCTCTCTATTCTTAAGCATATGCATATTCTTTTTTATTGTTCACGGTAATTATTCTAGTCCATAATTACTCAATATACAACATCAAAAACCACAAAAAAAGCCAATACATTTCGTCATTTGTTTTACTGTCACCACACATATTTTTTCATAGAAAAAAAGACAGCGGGATAAGCTGTCTTTTTTTGGAGAAGGTATTTCTTCTTATGGGGTGTAGCAAAAACTATATAATGTATTGGGGGGTTTTTACGATATATATAATAGCATGAGTCAACGAATAAGTGTGCACAAAGTTCACAAAATTCATTATTGTTTTTTGTTTATATTGTATATGCTATTTTTATACTGTTTCGTTTTCCCCTGTAAAAAGTGCCTCAAACTCATCTCTCTGCACCTTTTCCTTCTCTAAAAGGAGGGCTGCACACTTATGAAGTACGTCCATATGCTGAGAAATAATTTCTTTTGCTTTCTCATGGCACTCATCAATGATCTGATGAATTTCCTGGTCAATTTCTTTTGCTACTTCTTCACTGTATCCTCTGGTATGTGCCAGATCTCTTCCGATAAATACCTCGTCACTGTCATCGCCATAGGCAATCAGACCGAGTTTATCAGACATACCATACTGCATTACCATCGATCTTGCTGTGGAAGTTGCACGTTTGATATCGTTCGATGCACCTGTAGTAATATCTCCAAAGATAAGTTCCTCTGCGACACGTCCACCCAGAAGTGTTGTAATATCCTGAAGCATCTTGCCTTTTGTGTTAAAAATGTCATCATTTTCCGGAAGCGGCATTGTATAACCGGCAGCTCCTATTCCTGTCGGAATAATGGAAATTGTATAAACAGGATCCATATCCGGAAGTACATGGAAAAGAATCGCATGTCCTGCTTCATGATAAGCAGTGATTTTTTTCTCTTTTTCTGAAATGACCTTGCTTCGCTTCTCTGCACCGATACCGACTTTAATGAATGCATGTTTGATATCAGACTGTGTGATATAACTCCTGCTTTCTTTTGCTGCCATAATTGCAGATTCATTCAGAAGATTTTCAAGATCCGCTCCTGTAAATCCTGCTGTTGTCTGGGCAATCTGAGCAAGATCTACATCTTCTCCCAACGGTTTGTCTTTTGCATGTACGCGGAGAATTTCCTCACGCCCTTTAATATCCGGTCTTCCAACTGCTACTTTACGATCAAAACGTCCCGGACGAAGGATAGCCGGATCAAGGATATCCACACGGTTTGTAGCAGCCATTACGATGATTCCCTCATTAACGCCAAAACCATCCATCTCGACCAGAAGCTGGTTCAGTGTCTGTTCTCTTTCATCATGACCGCCGCCCATGCCGGTTCCACGCTGTCTGGCAACTGCATCAATCTCATCAATAAAAATAATACATGGTGCATGTTTCTTGCCTTCCTCAAAAAGGTCTCTGACCCTGGAAGCTCCAACACCTACAAACATTTCCACGAAATCAGAGCCGGAAATAGAGAAGAACGGTACTCCTGCCTCACCGGCAACTGCCTTTGCAAGAAGAGTTTTTCCTGTTCCCGGAGGGCCTACAAGAAGAACCCCCTTCGGTATTCTTGCACCTACATTTGTATATTTCTGAGGTGCTTTAAGGAAGTCTACTACTTCTACAAGGTCTTCTTTTTCTTCTTTAAGTCCTGCTACATTCTGAAAAGTTATTTTTTTGCCGTCCGGAAGCATCATACGTGCACGGCTTTTTCCAAAATTCATCATTTTGGAGTTTCCTCCGCCACCTGCCATCTGCCTGTTCATCATCACAAACAGGAAAATCACAAGCACACCTGTCAGAATCACTGGAAGAAGTGTTGTCATAAAAACACTTTCCTGCGGTACATTCTGGACTTCCGGCTGAATATCATATTTCTGAAGAGTATCCTGAGCCTCGTTGACATCTGTAACATATACTCTTTTCTGGCCCTCACCCTGAATATCTGCTGTTACGGAACCTGTTGGTACTTCACGGTTCTGATAAATTCTGGCTGACGTTATTTTGCCATCCTTTGCTGCCTGTTCCAACGCTTCCATCGTATAATCGCTCTGAGCAGAAACCTGGTTATTCAGATAAAAATATCCCGCAACCAGCATCACGATAAGTACCAGATACAGGCCAATTCTGCTTGGCTGTTTACTCACTTAATGAATCTCCTTTCAATCCTCGTCTAACTCAACCACTCCGATGAACGGAAGGTTTCTGTATTTCTGGGCATAGTCCAGACCATATCCCACAACAAACTCGTCCGGGATATTAAAGCAGCAGTAATCTACCTTTACATCTTTGACTCTTCTTTCCGGTTTGTCCAGAAGTGTGCAGAGATGAATACTGTTTGGATTACGGCCTTTTAAGATCTCGATCAGATAGCTTAATGTTCTTCCTGAATCAATGATATCCTCAACGATCAGAACGTCCTTACCGATCAATGGCTGATCCAAATCTTTGACAATCCTTACAACACCACTTGATTTTGTGTCATCTCCATAGCTGGATACAGACATGAAATCAAGAGATACAGGAACTGTAATCCTCTTTGCAAGTTCACAGGTAAAGAACACACCGCCCTTCAGCACACAGATCAGATGAATTTCTTTTCCTGCATAATCTCTGCTGATTCTTGCTGCAACCTCCCTGATTCTTGCCTCTACTTCTTCTTCGCTGAGCAACACTTTGATTTTTTCACTCATCATAACTTCCTCCTTGGTATTTTATTTCTAATACATTCCTTGTACAGGAAGTAATTTTGTAGCTTTCGCTGAGCCTGCCGCCGACAATCCAGAGAACTTCTTCCCCTGCAGTCACAAGAGGGATCTTGTCTCTTTTTTCTGCCGGGATCTTATCATCGATCATGCATCGTGTGATCTTTTTGTGGTTGCCTTTCTGATTGACAACCATATAATCTCCGTTTCGTCTGGTTCGTACAGTCAATGCGCATTTTATTTTATCACAATCCAGCCATTTCGTATACTTTTTTTCCAAAATCTTCTCACCTGAAAAGGGAAATTTTCTCAATGTAAAAGTTCCGGTGGGCCATTCAACCATCCTGTCCACATTCAGTGTAAATTCTTCAACGTTTTTCTGTTCTTTTTTCTCTGTATCATTTACCAGCACAGCGACTCCACTGTACGTCCGTTGCGCTCTCATGTTGTAGGGAAGATCTGTCTTTTTGCCGGTCTGACATTCAAAAAGCGACCTCACGGAATTTATATGCACAGATGTGATATCTTTTCTGTGTGTGCTGATCTTTTCAAGAATCTCACGTATTCCATAGCTCTGCATGATCAGTTCCTGATCCTGAAATCCGTCACGGATCAGAATTCCGTTTTCGATCTCCTCTGTTAACATCTGTACAGTTTCATGAGCCTGTTTTTCTATATAAGTCTCTGCCTGTTCCAGCAGAATCGCAGTTTCTGCCATATGTTCTACGGTTTTTTCGTTTATTTCTCTTTCCATAAGGGGTAAAATATGCCTGCGGATACGGTTTCTTGTATATTCATCTTCCAGATTACTGCTGTCCACTACATGTGGAAGTTTCTGCTCTTTTATATAATTGTCAATTTCTTTTCGTTCTAAACAGAGAACCGGACGAATCCAGATTCCGTTTACAGGTTTTACAGCTGCAAGACCGCGGATTCCGGTTCCTCTTGCCAGATGATGAAGCATGGTTTCTGCCAGATCGTTTTTGTTATGCGCAAGTGCCACAAGTACAGTGTTATACTGCTTTCCGGCATTCAGCCGTTCTTTTTCAAACGCTTCCCTTCTTACTTTTCGTCCGGCTTCTTCATGTCCCATTTTCCATCGAACAGATAGTTCCGGTACATTATAACTGTATACACTGCAGGAAATCTTTTTTTCTTCACACAACTTTTCTACTGTTTTCTGATCTCTCAGCGCTTCCTGTCCACGTATCCCATGATTCACATGGATAACTTTCAGATCAAATCCCATTTCTTTTTTCAGACGCTCAAGAATATCCAGCATGGTTACTGAATCTGGCCCTCCGGACACACCGGCAAGTACCAGACTGCCTTTATTTATCATTTCCGTCTGACTTATATATTTTCTTACTTTTTCTATGGTTGTATCCTGCACCTGTAACCTCCGTTCCTGTCACTGTATAATCCACTTCTTATTTCTTCAATACATTTGCCACAAGTACAGTCATATCATCCCGTGCTCTGTAATCACTGTATGCCAGTACTCTCTCCAGAATTCCCCTGCTCACTTCTCTTGGTGATTCTTCCTGTATATCCATAATGATTTCTTTCATGGTGTCTTCCTCTCTGTTTACAGGAAGTGCATCCAGTACTCCATCTGTCATCATAATCAGATAGTCTCCATGATAAAGTTTTCTTGAAGTTGTATCGAATTCAATCTGCTGCATAAGACCTGCTGCCAGGCTTTCTGAAGAAATAGCTTCCACCCAGTGATCTCTGCGTATAAAAGTTGCTGCTGCTCCTGCTTTCAGGAAATTGCAGATTCCTGTATAAAGATCAACTGCACAGATATCCACCGTAGAAAACATCCCATCCCTGCCCTTCAGAACAAGTGCGGAATTGACCATTCTGGCTGCTGTTTCCTGGGAAAAACCTGATTCCAGAAACTGTTCCAGAAGTTCTACCACGATCTCACTCTCGCGGCAGGCATCCATCCCGGATCCCATTCCGTCGGAAAGGCACATGACAAATTTTCCCTCATCTTCCTGTCTGCAGATAAAGTTATCTCCCGAAACCTTCTCCTCTTCTCTCGTTATCCTGGCAACTCCGTACAACATCTGATAGCTGACATCTTCCACAAAATGAACGGTGTGGAATTCGCCATTTACGATACAGCGGCTTCCTGATGACGATGTCATTGCACATTCGCAGATTTCCGACAGAATCTGCGAAACTTCTGTCACAGATACGCACTGTCCGCTTCTGGCACGCATGGTAAGAAAAATCTGTCTTCTCCCTTCGGTCCGGTCCATCACCCAGACCTGTCTGACAACAATATGCTTTCTTTTCAGACTTTTGCGTATTTCTTCCTGAAACTCTGGTTCTGCAGCCGTAATGTCATAAAGGTCTTCGGCTACCATTTCCATTATCCTGGCCATTTCTGTCAGCTGCTGTGCAACAGCAAGACGATTTTCAATCATCCGGTTACCCCATACCAGATTCTGTTTTTCCTGCTGAAACCGTTCTTTCAGATTTTCCAGATACTGAACAGATTTTCCGCAAACCTCTGCCCATTTTTTTCGGATTTTTTCTACTTCTTCCGGCTTTCCTTCCTCAAGTGCACGAACCATCGCCGCACCTCCCTGATACAGAGAACCGGCCTGTTCTCCCCAGCATATCTCCCTGTGATAGCAGTTGCTGCACATGCGGTCATTCGTCCCCTGCAGCACTTTTTCCACTTGACCGCTGCTCAGATAATCTTTTCTATATGGCATTCCATAAAAAGTGTCTGCCAGTTTTCTGAATGATTCTGCATAACGTTCAACTTTTTCTTTCTGAGGATGGCTCTCATCCGGAGGAATTGTTTCCTCTTTTTTTGATGTTCTCCCCATCAAAATAGTTTTTGCCATGTCCCGAATGATCAGTGTAATGCTGATCGCGAGCATGGCAATTATCCATTCCTGCATATTCTCCCTCCCCCTCATATTTCATTCAGAAATATTATAGAGGAAAGGTTTTAAAATATCTGTCAAACACAGGCGAAAATTCAAAAAAATATTTCACCAAAAAATGTGTTATTTTTCTTCTTCAAAAACAATTTCATTATCTTTGACAAGTCCGAGCTTATCTCGTGCAACTTCTGCTACATATTCATCAGTCTGCATATATTCTTTCTGTTCGTCTATCTTCTGTGTCCTGTCTTTTTCATTTTCGATAGACTCTTCAAGTGCCGCTGCTTTCGCATCGTACACTGCGATTCGTGCTTCAAGATTTTTACTCTGAACAGTCAGGCCGCCTAAAAGGATCAGTACCACAACAGCTATTGCACCCATACCCAGATAGTTGTTCGCTATTCTCTTGTTATTTTTCCTTTTTTTTGCCCTTTTCAATCCGCTTGCTCCTCTTTACCCACGGAATTCGATTATTATCAGCACCAGCGCAGTCTTCCGTTAGTTTATATGATGAAATTTTACATCTTTTACAGCGAAATAGCAACCTTTTTGCCAAATTTAAAAAAAATTTCACAAAAAGCACTCCCACAGCCACTCCAAGCAACATATATCCACGGATTTTCCCATAATTATAGTGATATGCTGCCGCAAAAAGCAGAATTCCCACAACAATCCAAAAAAATATATCACTGGTCGAAACGAGTACCGGCCGCATTCCCATACAGTTTCGAAGTGCCTTCAGCATGTGATATATCAGTACCAGCATAATCCCGGCAGCCACTGCTCTCACAAAAAGCAGAGCCTCTATTCTCATATATCCACTCATTTTACTGAAACATCCTTTTTACCAGAGATTTTCGGTCCTGCAGCCTGCCATTCGTGGCATAAGTAAGACTGTTGATTTTTCCTTCGATCTGTGCCTCTCCTTTTTCCAAATGTAATTCCTTTACGTGAAGATTCTCGCCTTTTATAAGAAGTCTGCCACATTCTGTAAGCATCTGAATTTCATTTTCGTTAAATGAATCTACTTCTTTTACCCCTGTTACTGTACCGTTTCTGCGATCATTGACCAGCACGCTGTGCTGTCCGGAAGATTTTTTTTCATCCAAAAACCGGTCCCCCACTTTATCATTTACTGATAATTTATGTGAGAGACCGGTTAAATAGACATTTAAAGATAACGGAAAAGATTCTCCGCTTCTTCTTTACGGACAGTTTCTTTTACATCAAGTACTTCAACTTTTACTGCTTTACTGCCAAACTGAATTTCGATTTTATCTCCTGCCTTAACTGAAGCGGAAGCCTTCGCAGGTTTATCGTTGACCAGGACACGTCCTGCATCACAGGCTTCGTTTGCCACTGTTCTTCTTTTGATCAGGCGGGACACTTTTAAAAATTTATCCAGGCGCATAATTTCCTCCATCTGACTGCTTAATAATCTGTTTCAGATTAAAAAAAGGAGGAACACTCAGGTTCCTCCAGATTTTCTTTAAACATTCACAGATTATTCGTTTACCATATCTTTCAGAGCTTTACCAGCTTTGAATTTAGGAGCCTTGGAAGCTGCAATTGTCATTGTTTCTCCAGTCTGAGGATTTCTTCCTTCTCTTGCTGCTCTTTCGCTAACCTCAAATGTACCAAAACCGACTAACTGGATTTTTTCACCTTTTTTTAATTCGGATGCTACAACATCGGTGAAAGATTTTAAAACTGCCTCAACGTCTTTCTTGGAAAGGTTTGTTTCTTTCGCCATAGCTGCTACTAATTCTGTTTTATTCATGGTGTTTCCTCCTCTAAAATACTCTCATTCTAATTTATTGCGTTATGCTTCCCGGCATATGCACGCTATTAAATATTTATATACCTTTTATGTCAAATTGTCAAGGCTTTTCCACCTTATTAATGCCTTGTTTTCGACACATTGGATTCTTGAAGTTTTCTGCTTTTTTCATAACGCTTCAGTTCTTCCCAGGATAATGTTGCTGCTTCTTTATCCTCCGGTGAAAAGATTTTAGGATGGCGAAATTTCATCTTTGAGGTAACACCTGAAATAACATCTTCTAAGTTAAAGCAGCCTTCCTCTTCTGCAATGACGCTGTGAAGCACTATCTGAAAAAGTACATCACCAAGCTCTTCACAGAGATTATCGCTTCCTTCCCCCCGCTTCATCCGGTCGATTCCTTCAAGAACCTCACCGGACTCTTCCATAAGGTACTGTTTCAGGCTTTCATGTGTCTGTATGCTGTCCCATGGACAATTTTTACGAATTTCTCTGACTGTTTCTACAAATTCATCAAATTCCTGCATAATCCGGCCTGATTTATTTCATTGCATCAACCATCGCAAGGACAGCTTTACCCATGATCTCGGATTTTTCATCTGCATCTTCCAGAGAAGTTCCCTTGACACCATAATAGAATTTAACTTTTGGTTCTGTTCCGGACGGACGGACACATACCCATGCATCATCTGTCAGTTCATAGTAGAGAACGTTGGAATTCGGAAGACCTGTTGGTTTTACTTCACCTGTTGCAAGGTCTTTAATTGTATCTGCCTTGTAATCTCTTACTGCTGTTACCGCATGTCCTGCAAACTCTTTCGGAGGATTTTCGCGCAGAGAATTCATGATTTCCTGGATTTTCTGCAGTCCTTCGATACCCTTCATTGTAACAGACTGGATTGCGTCCTTGTAGTAACCGAACTGCTCATACATTTCGATCATTGCATCCCATAATGTCTTGCCCTGAGTCTTATAATATGCAGCTGCCTCACAGAGTGCCATAGTTGCCACGATAGCATCCTTGTCTCTTGCATATGTACCGATCAGGCAACCATAACTTTCTTCAAATCCGAAAAGATAGGATCCCTTTCCGCTTTTTTCAAATCCGAGGATCTGCTGTCCGATAAATTTAAATCCTGTAAGAACTTCGATAAGTTTTACGCCGTAGCCCTTTGCGATTGCATCTGCAAGATTTGTTGTAACGATTGTCTTGATCAGTGCACCATCTTCCGGAAGGCTTCCGTTTACGGCTTTTTTCTGGCTGATCTCATAGTTTGCAAGAAGGCAGCCTGACATATTTCCTGTGAGATCATGATACTCACCGTTTTTGTCCTTTACACGAACTCCAAGGCGGTCTGCATCAGGGTCTGTTGCCAGTACAAGGTCTGCATCTACTTCTTTTGCAAGTTTTAGACCGAGTTCAAAGGCTTCTGCAGCTTCAGGGTTCGGATAACTAACTGTCGGGAAGTCTCCATCAGGAAGTTCCTGTTCCTTGACAACATATACATTCTCAAATCCAAGTTCTTTAAGGATTCTTCTTGCAGGAATATTACCGGTTCCATGAAGCGGTGAATATACGATCTTGAGATTCTTTCCTTCTGCTTTGATGGCATCCATATGGAGTACCTGTTTCTTCAGTTCTGCGATATAAGCATCATCTACTTCTTTACCGATCACCTGGAAAAGACCTGCTTTTTCTGCTTCAGCCTTGTCCATGGTCTTCACAGTATTCCAGTCGGAGATTGCTTTAACCTCTCCCATAATACCTGTATCATGAGGTGGTGTGATCTGTGCACCGTCTTCCCAGTAAACTTTGTATCCGTTGTATTCCGGCGGGTTATGGCTCGCTGTCACATTGATACCTGCCGCACAGCCGAGATGACGTACTGCAAAGGAAAGTTCAGGTGTCGGTCTCAGAGATTCAAAGATATATGCCTTGATGCCGTTTGCTGCCAGGCAGAGAGCTGCTTCCTGTGCAAATTCAGGAGACATATGACGGGAATCATAGGCAATTGCAACACCCTGTGATTTCTTGTCAACTTTTGCGATATAATTTGCCAGTCCCTGGGTTGCTCTTCTGACAACATAAATGTTCATCCGGTTTGTACCTGCTCCGATAATACCACGAAGACCTGCTGTACCAAATTCCAGATCCATATAAAAACGTTCTTTGATTTCATTTTCATCTGATGCAATGTTCTTTAATTCTTCTTTGGTAGCTTCATCAAAGTATGGGTTTGCGAGCCACTGCTCATAAACATCTTTGTAATCCATACTGAAATACCTCCCTGTACATTAATTTTCCGGTGCGGATCCACACCGATTATGATTGTTTATTATACACCTTTTATGTTCAAAAATAAAGAGGCTTTATCAGAACGGGTATCTTTCAAAGCACTTCTCTGCAAAATTATCCCAGAGTTTTTTCTGGCTGATCAGATTTCTTAGTTTTTCCGTATTTTTTGATGAGATCCAGACTTTACTGTGAGTATAATAATAGTCCGCAAGCTTCCAGAATTTGTCAGGATACATAAAACGAATTCTCAGATATTCCCATTCTTCTCTGGATATTTTCTTTTTTGCATGATAGGCCCTGAGCATTTCTTCTCCAAGCACACAGTCCCAGTTATGCTTTTCAAGAATTTTTCTCATGAAATGATAAAGATCCCCTGCCTGGATGTCCAGATTCCATCTGTTGAAATTAGTCACTGCCATATCATCTTTGAAAATAACCACATTATGGTGATTATATTCACCATGACAGACTGTATATTTTTCAACGGCTTCTTTTCGAAGTTCTTTAAATGCAGAGCTTTTAAGCATCTCAAGAGCTGTCTCTGCGCTTTTCAGATAATCTTCCACTCTGTTCAGATAAATTGTCTCGAATTCACAGGACGGATGTTTCTTACGGATAAATTTTTGGATTTTACGCATTTCCTGCGTATGGCGTATATATGCTTTTTCAAGTTCCGACCCCTGATATCCACATTCTTTTTCCAGCGTCATAGCCTGATGGATTTCCGCAAGTTTGCCGGCACTTCTCAGTACATCTTCCTCTGAGCGGGCATCACATTCTCTTCCGTCAAACCATTTCTGTATTGTATATGGAATATTGTCTCTATCCTTTGTTACCAGTTCTCCTTCTCTGTTTCTCAGGAAAACATCTACTTTGTGCCCTTTTTCCGCAAGTTTTTCCAGAAGTTCCTGCTGATATTCCAGTTTTTTCTCTGAGCCTTTAAACTCTTTTATTATCACGCCTCCTTTTTCCGTCCTGCATACAAGTCCACCTCTTGTGCGTCCGTAAGTATCTGCTGTCAATCCATACTGTTCCAGCGTACTGAGTCCGTAATCATACAAATAAAAATCCCCCTCTGCATTTTGTACCTTCTATCTTATGTCCGATTCCGGTAATAAATGCAGAGGAGGATCTCCTGTATTTTTATTTTATTAATTTCATCAATCTTTCTTTTGTATTGTCTTCCGGAACTTCAAGCACATGTTCCAGCATTTCTCCCAGAATTCTGCCCATTTCAGGTCCCGGCCTGATTCCTGCATCAATCAGGTCTTTTCCTGATACGGCAAGAGTTTTCATAGAAACACACTGTTTCTGTTCCAGTATCCTGTTGTAACATTCTGTCACACCTTCCAGCCTGGCAGTTTTTTCTTCTCTTCTGTAATCACTCTGTGCAAGCATATCTGCTTTCTGTACTTCCAGATACAAAGGAAAAAGTTCCTCTCCGATCCGGTTGACTGCTTTTCTCACCGAACGCATTTCCGGCATCGGACGATCGTCATGATACTTTATCAGTCTGGACACTTTGCTTATGGTGTCATTATCAAATTTCAGACGACGAAGAATATTTTTGGCCATTTTCTCGCCCTCCGGTGCGTGCATTTTGAAATGATCCCGCCCATTTTCGTCAGTTTTTCTCATCACTGGTTTCGCAATATCATGCAAAAGCATGGTGATACGCAAAACTTTGTCCGGACGTACCAGCACAAGACTGTGAAGAATATGTTCTCCTACAGTATAGCAATGGTGCGGTGTATTCTGCTCCGTTTCCATACAGGTGTCAAATTCTGGCAGAAACTCTTTTGTGATTCCTGTCTCATAAGCGATTCTGAAATAATCAGGATGCGGAGAAACAAGAAGTTTTACCATCTCTGTCTGGATTCGTTCAGCACTTACATTCTTCAGATTCGGTGCCAGCGCTGTAATTCCCTGTCTGGTCTTTTCATCGATCACAAATCCCAGCTGTGCGGAAAAACGTACAGCCCTCAGGATTCTCAGTGCATCTTCCTGAAACCGCTCCATAGGATCGCCTACACAGCGTATGACTTTATGCCGCATATCCTCCATACCGTGAAAAAGATCCACAAGACCTCTCTCCGGGTGATATGCCATGGCATTAATGGTAAAATCCCTTCGTTTAAGATCTTCTTCCAGACTTGAAGTAAATGTCACCTGTTTCGGGTGACGGCCGTCTTCATAGTCTCCGTCTACACGGTAAGTCGTAACTTCGTACCCTTCTCTGTCCATAAGGACTGTCACGGTTCCATGCTGTAATCCGGTGTCTACCGTACGTGTAAACAGTTTCTTTACCTGTTCCGGAGATGCCGATGTAGTGATATCCCAGTCATCCGGCGTACGTCCGAGAATAGAATCACGGACGCATCCGCCAACTACATATGCCTCATAGCCATTTTCCTCTAAAGTTTGAAGTATTTTTTCCGCATTGGAAGGAATCGTCAGACTCATATTAATATGCTCTTCCCCAGTAAACCATCTTTTTCGCCGGTTTTCCACAACATACGCAGACATCACTTAAATGTTCCTGTTCAAACGGCATACATCTGGAAGTTGCCTGTACATCTTCTTTGATCTTGTCTTCGCATGCCTGATCTCCACACCACATAGCTTTGACAAATCCAGGTTTGTTATTGATGGTATCTTTGAACTCTTCGTAATTGGTTGCTACATAAGTATGGGCATCACGATGTGCGCGTGCACGCTCCAGCATTTCTTTCTGCATTGTATCCAGAACTTCCTGAACTTTTTCGGCCAGTTCTTCAAATTTAACTACGTATTTTTCTCTTGTATCACGACGGCAGATAACAGCCTGACCGTTTTCGATATCTTTCGGACCGCATTCAATACGAACCGGAATTCCACGCATTTCCTGTTCTGCAAATTTATATCCCGGACTTCTGTCTGTATCATCAACTTTCACACGGATATCTGCAGCTTTAAGAGTTTCAAAAAGCTCATCTGCTTTTTCAAGGACGCCTTCTTTTCTCTGCTGAATTGGAATAATAACGGCCTGTACAGGTGCAATTCTCGGTGGAAGGACAAGACCGCTGTTGTCACCATGAACCATGATCAGTGCACCGATCATACGTGTGGTCATTCCCCAGGAAGTCTGATGTACATATTTCAGAGTATTGTCTTTATCTGTATACTGGATTCCGAATGCTTTTGCAAATCCGTCACCAAAGTTATGGCTTGTACCGGACTGAAGTGCTTTTCCGTCATGCATCAGGGATTCGATTGTATAAGTAGCTACTGCGCCGGCAAATTTTTCTTTTTCTGTTTTCTGTCCTTTGACCACAGGGATTGCCAGAACTTCTTCACAGAAATCAGCATACAGGTTCAGCATCTGGATTGTTCTTGCTTCTGCTTCTTCTGCTGTAGCATGAGCAGTATGTCCTTCCTGCCACAAAAACTCTCTGGAACGGAGGAACGGACGGGTTGTTTTTTCCCAGCGAACCACAGAACACCACTGATTGTATACTTTCGGAAGATCTCTGTGAGACTGGATATCTTTCTGATAAAAATCGCAGAAAAGAGTCTCAGATGTAGGACGTACACAGAGACGTTCCTGAAGTTCATTCAGTCCGCCATGTGTTACCCATGCAACTTCCGGTGCAAAACCTTCTACATGATCTTTTTCTTTCTGAAGAAGGGATTCCGGAATAAACATTGGCATATATACGTTCTGTACACCGGTTTCTTTGAATCTGCGGTCAAGTTCTTTCTGGATGTTTTCCCAGATTGCATAACCTGCCGGTTTGATTGCCATACAGCCTTTTACACTGGTATATCCGCAGAGTTCTGCTTTTTTAACAACGTCTGTATACCACTGTGCAAAATCTTCATCCATGGATGTAATCGCTTCTACTAATTTCTTTGCCATTTTCTTTCTCCTTTTTACAATTTATTCACCCGGGTGAAAACTTCATAGTATATTTATCGGAACATTACGGAGTAATATCCGACAAAATTAAAAAAGGTCCTCAGATCCCGGAAAGGGACCGAAGGACTTCGGCGGTACCACCCTAGTTAGCACTATTAATTACAATGCTCTCTCTGACTCCTTTAACGCAGGATAACACGCCATACTTCATTTGCATGGAGCTCCGAGGCCGGTTCCATGATTCCCGCACAAGACCCTCTCACCATATGGATCTCTCTCTGAGATTGTTCCTCATGTACTATTCTCTTCATCGCCGTAAACATATCCACTGCCATTCCTGGCAACATATCAATACTTATATTATGCGAAATAATCACCTGTGTCAAGGGTGTAAATTTCAAAACCTTTGTTATTCTGTAACCTGAAATGCACTTTCTTTTATCTGTTTTTTCTCAAACTGACCGTTATACTGAAGAATACTGTACTCGTTCATCAATTTCTGATATTTCTCTGGCAGATTTTCCATAGAATACCAGTTTCCATTCTTATCTTCTACTGCGTCAACTCCGATCACCGGAAGTTCATCTTTCAGATTCAGAAGAAATTGATGATACTGTGGAAGTTCCACTCCCGCCTGTTCCATAACATAACTTCCAAGATAATTGGAACTGATATCTTCTTCCACCGTATCTGACGGATAGTTTGTCCAGATTACATAAGGAGTTGTATACAGAATCTGGCTTTCAACCAGGTCAAGATTCTGTTTGTCTTTCCCGAGGAGCTGTGAATAAAAAGAATCTTCAAGAGTCGGCCAGTGATCTCCGAACATAACGATCATTGTGGGCTCTTTTACTTTTTCAAAATATTCCAGAAGTCCCTGGAATGCAGAATCTGATTCACGTGCAAGAGAAAGATATGTCTCTGCCATAGGATATTCTGTATCGTAATTCAGTTTTACAGTCGGTTCATATCCTGCCCTTGTATCAATGCCGAATCCGCCGTGATTCTGCATTGTCACACAGAATGTGAACAGTTTCTGGTCCGCATCTTTTTCTTCATACAGACTGATGATCTTATCATAAGTTGATTTATCTGACTCAAACAGGCGGATTTTGTCACGGTAAAGATCGCCCCAGTTTTCTTTTGAAATAAACTGGTCAAATCCCATACTTGGATATACTTTTGCGCGGTTCCAGTTATCTGCCCTGTTCGGATGCATAGCTATTGTCTCATATCCCTGAGCTTTCAGGATATCTGCAATTCCATATTCAGGATCACGAACATAAAGCTGATATGGAACGCTTCCTGCCGGAAGAAATGCCATACTGTTTCCTGTAAGTGCTTCATATTCTGAACGTGCGGTACCTCCGCCAAATGTATGGACATGAATCTGTCCGTGTTTTACATTCTGGTTCAGACCTCTGATAAATGGAAGGATCTCACTGCCTGTCTTTATTTCTCCGACATTTTCAAAATCAGCCAGACTTTCATTCATGATCATAATGATATTTGTCGGCTGTACTGTACTCGTGTCAGTCTTTTCTTTCTGTTCATACTCTTCTTCTGCCTGCTCTGTAATCTCATCAACAGCTTCTGTTGAATAATTTTCCGGCTTCTCCACACTGAAATATTTTCCCTCGCCTGCCAGCATGTAAAGGTAACCTTTTTTTGCATATTCTTTGTTGATATTCCAGAGAAGAACATTTTCAGATTTCCACCACACCGGAACGGCAAATGCCAGAACAGCTGCAATAACAGCAATCCCTGCCCAGCGTGCTATGAGATTTTTCCTGCTCTTCTTTCCCAGCTCCAGTCTCTGAAATTTCAGTTGTATATCTGCAAAAGTCATGACACCGAGGATAACCATTCCCATATAAACCGGAACCTGAAATTTGTATCCTCCCACAACATCTGCTGCCGTCCCCATTCCAAGAATATCCAGAAGCATGAACGGCTGGCCGCGGAACTGTGTCACATAAAAGTTTATTAGTGCAAGGATCACTATGATATAGCTGTACAGAAAACAGGCGATATTTATCTTTCTGATCATAATGATCATTATCAGAAGCACAATTCCGTAAAACATTAAGTTCTTGATTATATATGCAGGTTCAAACCACAACACACGTTCCAGAAGACCTGCCAGAGATGCTGTTGCCGGTGTTTTATGAAGCCCGAAGCTTACGATCATCTGTACTGCCAGAAGCAGAACACCCGGTGTGAGAATGAGCAGGAGCCATTCCATAACTCTGAATATACGTGTCTTCGCAATAAGTCTGCAGATTTTTTCTCCGAAAATAAGACTTGCAAGAAAAATAAGATTACATATAAACAGTAGGAGCATCTTCATCCTGCCGATTTCCTCAAACACTGCTGACGGTTTTTCCGCGGACCGAACCACAAGAAAATCAATCCCCAGAAGTATTATTATACCAATAGCCAGCCCGGACATCCTGAGGATTTTTCCGGGCCGGTTTATTTCTTTATCCTGTTTTTCCAAAACTACCTCTCTTTCAGACTTTCAGTCTAATTTCTCTTCCTGTTCTTTTATATTTATAATAACGAACACCAGCTGCATCCAACATGCGCTTGGAGGCAATCACAGATGGTGTATGTTCGTATTTGTCACTGTCATATACAACAGTTTTTATTCCGGACTGTATGATCGCTTTTGCACATTCATTACATGGGAAAAGCGAAACATATAATTTTGCTCCCTCCAGACTTCCTCCCCTGTAATTCAGAATGGCATTCAGTTCACTGTGCGTCACATACAGATACTTTGTATCCAGTGGGTTGCCTTCACGTACCCATGGAAATTCATCATCTGAACATCCGATGGGAAATCCATTATACCCCATAGACAGAATTTTGTTATCCTGACTTACAATACATGCCCCCACCTGAGAATTCGGATCTTTGGAGCGCATTCCGGAAAGCATGGCAACTCCCATAAAATATTCATCCCATGAAATATAGTCACTTCTTTTCTGATTATGTGTTTCCATCAGAATTCCCCTCTCTTTTGTTAATGGCAGCCTGTTTCCCGGGCTGCCATTGAATGATCAAATGTAATTTACAGATCAGATTTCCGGCTTTGCATCTGCAATGTCAGTATCTTCTTCGATCTGTTTGATTCTTCTGATATGTCGTTCTTCCTCCGAAAACGGTGTATTCAGGAAAGTATCTACAATTTTCAGTGCAAGTCCGGGACCTACTACTCTTGCTCCCATTGCCAGAATATTGGCATTATTATGAAGACGTGTTGCTTCGGCACTGAAGCAGTCTGAACAAAGTGCTGCGCGGATTCCCTGGAATTTGTTTGCAGTGATAGATACTCCGATACCGGTTCCACAGATCAGAATACCTATTTCACAGTCACCATTCTGAACAGCAATTGCAACTCTTTTTGCATAAATTGGATAATCCGTAGATTCTGTGCTGTCACATCCGAAATCCTGATATTCCAGATTGTGTTCTTCAAGATATTTGATAACCTCCTGTTTCAGTTCATAACCGCCATGGTCACATCCTAATGCTATCATTTTGATTCCTCCTGTGTTTTCATGCTTTATGCTTTTATGATTTTATGCCCCGCCGCCTTAAGAAGACGGTTCATAATAGCCTGCCCCATTCTTGGAGTATAAAATGCCTCCGAATAAATCACATTTACATCATCGCTGTCAAAATCTCTCAGTACTTCATACAGATGATGTGCAATCGTCTCTTCTTCCTCTCTGCTTCCGATACTGCGCACATCGCCGCCCACATACAGACTCTCTGTTTCATCAGTAGCAATGATTCCTACTTTTTCGCCTTTTGCCTCGGCTTCCTCAGTCAGACGGTTAATCATTGCGATCACATCTTCTTCCGATCCCTCGACAATTGACAGATCTGCTCTTGGTGCATAATGTCTGTATTTCATTCCAGGTGCCTTCGGTCTGACTTTGCTGTCAGTGATCAGAAGGCCTTTATCCATTCTGACTTCACCAAGTGTTTCCTGAAGCATTTCCAGTGAAATATATCCAGGTCTTAAAACTACCGGGATTTCCTCCGTAAAATCTACAATTGTAGATTCCAGACCGATTCCTACCTGACCCCCGTCTATGATCATATCTATTGCATCGCCCAAATCCTCTTCTACATGTTCTGACATTGTCGGACTAGGACGTCCCGAAGTATTGGCACTGGGAGCCGCCACAAAGCCTCCTCCTGCCCGGATCAATTCCTGTGCGATCCTGTCGCTCGGAAAACGGACCGCCACGCTCTCAAGTCCTCCGGTAGTTTCTTTCGGTACAATATCTGCTTTGTTAAGTATCATGGTCAGAGGACCCGGCCAGTATTTTTCGGCCAAAATTCTCGCTTTTTCAGGTACACCGGATGTAATCTCATCCAGTTTGTCAATATCTGCGATATGAACGATCAGCGGATTGTCTGACGGTCTTCCCTTGGCTGCATATATCTTTCGTGAAGCCTCCGGGTCGAGTGCATTCCCGCCAAGGCCATATACGGTTTCAGTAGGAAAAGCCACAAGGCCTCCTGACTTCAAAATATCTCCTGCTTTTCTGATGGCTTCCATATCCAGATGCTCTGCATCCATAGCCACAACTTCAGCTCTCATTTTCTCTGCTTCCTCTCATACTGTCTCTTTTTTACTGCCGGATATAGATTCCCTGGGATTCTATGAAATCATCCAGTTCCTGAATATTATCCTGTGCCCAGGTCTCAGACATTTCAAATGTACGCGGGAAAAACATTTCTTCTGCAATATGCCGGCCGGTTTCTGTTCTGAATATCTTGTCCACACTCTTTTTTACAGTCTCAGCAGACATATTATCCTCGAAATAATTCACAAGAAAATCAGCTTCCACAAGAATCTGATAATCGATTCCCTTTATATCTGTATATGTGTGATGATGTCCCACAAGATAAGAAACTCTCTCAATCACATCAGGATCAAATCCCAGCTGTTTCATCATCTTTTCGGCTTCAGCCGGTCCTTCCTGTTCCTGTAACATTCCGTTCTGTTTTCCGTATTTTTCCATGGAAATTCGTATGCCGATATCATGAACATAAGCTGCGGCTTCCAGAATATAAAGTGTTTTCTCATCAATATGTTCTTCTTCCCCGATCAGCTTTGCAAAACTGTGTACTTTTACAAAGTGCTGAATTCTGGCAGGATCGCCTCTGTAAAACTCAACCATTTTTTTATAAAGATTGTTTAATCTGCTCATGACATGCCCTCCTGACCATTCTTAGAAATGCTTATATAGTTCACAGTAACATGAGACATTTCTGTTTCTTCGTTATTATAGTGTATTTCTTACGATTATACAACTGTTGTATCACCGGAAGAACTTTTTTTCTTTTTTAAGGAAGGTTCAATACTGATCAGTCCAAAATGGCTGAACAGTGGGCAGATATATGAAACTCCTCTGATATCACCGAGTGCCTTCGGCCTGCTGATCAGTACTGCTTTTCCATTTCCCTGCTTCTGTCTCATTTTCAGCACATTCTGAAATGCCAGACGTACAGAACTCTATGCAAGGCTTTTGCTGTTTTCACGCCTGTCCACCCAGAGTTCTTTTGTCAGTTCTCCGTTCCTTCCTCTTTTCAACGTGTAACTGAACGGAAGTCCTGAAACAGTCTCAAAAGGATACCCCTGAAAAGCCACGATACAGTTCCATAATTTTTTTTCATCCGGCTCCTTATTCAATTCGTTTATTTTTTTCTGATATTCATCCATCATTTTATCTTTACAATACAAGTATCATAATCAGGATCCTGGAATACAACTTCGCCAAGGGATTTCAAAAGATTACTGTTCAGGTTTTCTCCATATTTTTCCCTTTCACAGGAACCAATAAAGACATAAGAAACATCATATTCTTCCAGCAGTTTCTGTACTTCTGCCTGATCTGTGGAAGTATATATGTTCTCAACTTCCTGTGATTTGGCATTAAGATCTGCCACATCGTTTCTCCAGAGCCATTCATGTACATACCAGCCCAGTATTGTCGGAAGTCCTGTCATGGCAGATACTCTTTCATAATTTGTATAACTGTCGCCATTTGCCTCAAGAACTACAGGAGAGTCTTTGATATTATCTTTCAGCCATTGGATTCCCTTCACATCTTCAATAAAATCTGTTTCCAGAAAAGCTGTTGCATTCAGTCCCTTATACTCTGACGGATTCCAGACTTTTCCAAACCAGGCATCAACACTGTTACCAAAATAGCCACAGGTCCACACAAACAGCGCAAGTCCGATCACCGCTGCCACTTTCAGTATTTTCTTTCTGCAGACCACAAGCAGTCGAAAGATCACATATATCATAGTCATTCCAAACATGATGTACGCCTGATATGTAAGCTTGAACATTGTATTTGCACGCGCATTCCCATTTTCATAGATATCACGTACATAAACGAGTTCCGGGATAGCCACAAGACCAATGGCACAGAGTCCCATGATCACTGAAAAAAGATCCGGCAGATCAACGGAAATAAATAATCTGTAAAGAGACCTGTTCTCTGAAACCTTAAGTTTCTCCACAAGAAGGGCAACCACATAAATTACGGTAAGTATCGCCGGAAGCCCCCAAAGAACAAGAAGCTGATGAGGAAGGGAATGATGCTGAGCAATCCCCACACCCTGTACCATTGTCTCAAACTGCAGAGTAAACGGCATTATAATGACAGTGGCAATTGCAAGTACTTCCACTGCCTGTGCAGCTGTTACAAGAATCACCCACTTCGCGCGGCCTTCCAGACAGATAATATTCATGAACAGTACCACACCGCCTGTAACAACAAAATAAATGATAAAATCCCAGTAGTTTGTCCAGTGAAACATTCCAAGCAGTGCTGCGAACGCAATAATCTGTGGGTGAAGAAGCTGTTTTTTCCAGAATGTATGTTTCTCACTGATTTCCGATAAATATTTTCTGTTTCTCATGCGTTTCATAAAGGAATACAGAAGTCCAAGCAGAAGCAGCACAAACATAATATTTACCACATGTGCATGCAGATCGCCCAGCACAAAAGAATAGCAGGGAAACTCGTGAATTGTTTTGTCTGCATCATTTACAGGGTTAAAACCTATATATCTTGTAGCATCTGGAAACCAGTAACTGTCCACTTCCTGACCTTTAAGTTTCTGAATAAACGGAATAATCTGCGCATAAATAACATAATGCATGTTTCCTGCAACAGAAACCGAAATTCCTGCCAGTATGCCGCTGATCTCAGGAAGAACTTTTTTCCATCCTTTTCTCTGTTTTTTCAGTCTGTCAACAACCATCTGACGCACAAGTGAACACGGCAGACTGAAAGCAAGTCCTGCCACAAATGTACGCATCAGATTATAAGTCATTTCTACTTTTGTGCCGGACAGTTTCGTGAGAAATACTGCAAAATACTGACCGCCATAATAATAGTTGATTTTTCCCTCCGAATACCAGAGGTCTGTTGCAGGAAGAGTTTTACTCCTCATCATTGCTTCCATGAAACCATAATCCATAAATTTCTCAGTTCCATATGCTGCTGGATGAAAACCGGCAAAATAAGTCCACATAAGGAAAAACGCAAAAAACAGAAGTTCTTCCATATAAATAAGATTAATTTTGTTCAGAGGAAGACTTTCAAATCCATTCTTACGTTCACTTTCATGAAAAATAACTGCAAGTATTACGCATACAACAGTGACTCCGACGCATGATACAGTTGTAAATGGCAAAAACTTAACTGATACAAGAAACCACGTAATAAACCCGGTTACTGCTACAGCAAGAACTTTGGAAAACATCCATCCTTTGTCTTCAAATCCCCGAAACAGTCTTCCTGTTACCGGCATTGCAAAAAATCCAAGCACTGCTGCCAGAAGATACCATGTCCAGAATGTCCATACATCTCCTTTCAGCAGATAGGCAGACAACAGCACCAGTGCTATTGCCGGAACTGTTTTCATAATATAATTTCTAGCTTTATCTGGTTTCATAAATTCTGATTCCCCCGTCTTCTGACTGATATACCATCGGATACGTATCTGCTATCGTTTCTTCCCTGCACGTCAGTCCTTCATATTCCATTCCATCCTGATATAAAATATACGTAATTTTTTCCTGCTTTACAAGCTGTTTTATCTCGTCCGCATCTGTTATTGTATAAATGATTTTTGCCTTATCAGCCCGGCTGTATGTATCATATCCGGCAGACCACGCATAATAAGGCCAGCCCATATACATCATCACCCCTGACATTGTAACTTCATTAACGCTGTACTCCGGTGTAAGTATCAGATCATCATGGGTCAGATTATCTGCCAGCCACCGTGTCAGTGCACTGTCCATATTTACAGTAACTCTGTGTCCCGGATCATTATCCTTCAATATGACTACAAAATCATAAATACCTGTAACAGTCAGACAGAATGCAAGAACCACTGCCAGAACTTTTCCGACAATTATTCTGTGAAATAATCTGACAACTGCCCATGCCCAGAAGACAGTCATAAATGCATAGGATATCATCAGATACTTGTGGTTTACTGTAATATCCGGTGTCATGGATATGGTAAATGCAAAAATCACCGGAATAAAGAAGCTGAAAAGTGCAATTCTCTGTGTTCTCTTTCTGAGCACGATCAGGAGAATAATAATTCCCAGGAAAAAGATGCCGCTCATCTGGAGCAGGTACCACACCACACCTTTCATGCTCTTATCTTCTGAGAGAAATCCCCAGTAAAAAGTAGTTTCAACAGCACTTCCCCAGATAAAAATTTTCGCCTGCAGAACAGAGAACAAAACAGCAGTAAACGCAGTCACTGCATAGTCAGCCTTTCCATCTGAAAAAACAGCAAACCCAAACAGGATAAGAAGTCCCCCGATAACAGCCGCACCATTCCAGAAAGTTGCAAGTCCCAGTATCATACCTGCCATCAGCGCACTTTCAAGATTACGGCTTTTCCATGCTTCCACAGTAAAAATCCGGTTCTTCAGCCAGTGGAGACCTTTTTCCGGATGATCAGCACCTGCTTCCATCCAGTCCAGATAAAACCATACAACGAGAGCGACAAGAAGAAGGACATACCCCAGGTGTCTCTGATTCAGATATACATTAAAATTCCAGAGTCCCCAGTCTTCACTGGTCGTATATCCAATAAAAGAAGTATTGTCTTTCAGAGTCTGTAAAAGATCTCCTGTCTGAATATGCTCCCATGCAAATCTGAAAAATGTAAATGCGCTTCTGAAAAAGAAAAATATAACACTCAGCATTCCGGCTCCCATACTTCCCGTCAGTCTGCGTGCGATATTATATAAGATCATCAGAAAACCGGCCAGTCCGAGAACGCTTGCAATATTATACGCAATGTCCATGCGGAGTCCCAGATATTCCAGATTACCTACAAAGAACTGAAACATAAAATGGTATTTTACATCCTGTCCTCCAAAGTGAGGATATTCTGTAGGGAAGTTATTTCCCATGGAAAATGACCGCATCATTGCTGTATGCGGTGCATAATCCCCATATACCGTATATCCCATATATAATATGTCTTTATGTATATAAAATACATAAAACATGATCCATATAAGAAACGCTGTCAGAATGGAGGCAAAGATCATCTCTTTTTTCAGAAGTTTACTGTCACTGACCAGTTTTCCCTCATTTTTTCCAAATATCTTTCCTGTTTTCCTATAGCGTTTCCAGTACAGCATTATAAGCAGTACCATGGAAAATCCCATTATAATGAGGTTTCCCAGAAAAAGCGGATTCTGTCCACCTGCTGCGCTGAATGCCCAGGATACCATATACGTTCCCCAGCCAAGTACCAGCACTCCCACACCAAAAGCCCCCGCAGATATGATCCAGATGCGATTACAGCCACATCCGGAATCTGTCGGAGGCAGAAAAATCATGATCAGCTCTCTGCCGATCAAAATACACAATATAAGATATATAATTCCTAACATAATGTACTCCTGCATATCTTCAGTTTTTCACCTTCAGTATACCAAAAGGAACCGCTGCTGGCAAAGTATATCTCGGAAATTCACAGTATTTCCATATTTATGGCAAAACACCTCGCGGGATATTACCTGTGAACAGTTACTATTTATATTTTATTTTCCTGAGAACTGTTTATGTATTCCATAATTCCATCTGCAACAGCCTCTGATATTTTTTCCTGGTATTCTTCTTTCTGCAGAAGTGCAGCCTCTTCCGGATTTGTCAGAAATCCACATTCAACGATCACAAGAACGCCTTTACTCCTTTTCAGAAGATAATAGCTGGTATTTGCCTTTATTTTCCTCGGGCGTTTTACTTCCAGTTTTTCATTCAGGCTGCTCTGTATTTTTTCGGCAAGAAGCTTTCCCTGAAGCGATGACTCATAATAAAAGACCTGCGGCCCGCAGACCGCCGGATCCTGGTAACTGTTCTGGTGGATACTTACTGTAAGTAAAGGAGTCTGCTCTGCCAGAAGTGCAATCCGTTTCTGCATATCCTGAACCTTTTTGTTTACAGCATCTGTTTCATAAAGTCCTTCGTCCTTCTCTCGTGTCATAATAATACTGTACTGTCCTGTATCTTCCAGAATTGTTTTTAATTTAAGTGCAATCTGAAGATTGATTCCCTTTTCTTCGATGCCATCACAGCCTATCATTCCAGGATCTGCTCCCCCATGTCCGGCATCTATGGCTATTTTTTTTCGGGAACCTAAAGCTGTATGATCATTTGCAGACATTACTGCTGATACAGATGCTGCCTGTCTGGACAGATAATAAAAGGATATTATCAACAGACAGGCCATGCTCAGTTCTATAAGATATTTTTTTGTTTTCACGCCGGCACGCCCTTAAGCATATTCTCTTTATGTATATGCTGTTTATGCTTCTATTATCAGTCTGTAAAATATATTATTCATATTTCACAATTTCTTTTTTCAGACGTTTCATGATCCGCTTTTCAAGGCGTGAAATATAAGACTGCGATATACCAAGGAGGTCTGCCACTTCTTTCTGTGTTTTTTCTTCCCCCTCTGCATTATTCAGTCCAAATCTCAGGCGGATAATTGTCTGTTCACGAGGCGTAAGTTTACTGATAGCTTTTCCCAGAAGTGATATCTCTGCCTCATCTTCCAGCTTCCTTGATATCACATCATCATCCGTCCCAAGAATATCTGAAAGAAGCAGTTCGTTTCCATCCCAGTCCACATTCAGTGGTTCATCTATGGAAACTTCCATCCTTGTCTTGCTGTTCCGGCGAAGATACATGAGAATTTCATTTTCTATACATCGCGAGGCATACGTTGCAAGCTTTATATTTTTTACAGGGTTAAATGTATTGATTGCTTTGATCAGTCCGATCGTCCCGATTGAGATCAGATCCTCCACTCCTACACCTGTATTGTCAAATTTCTTGGCTATATAGACAACCAGTCTTAAATTATGCTCAATCAGTATGGATCTGGCCTCCTGCTCCTGATCCGTATTCAGCTTGCTGATCACATAAGCCTCTCTTTTCGGCTCCAGTGGCGCCGGAAGAATATCACTGCCACCAATATAATAAAGCTCCTTCGATCTTGAAAGAACAATCCTCTGAAACACCGGGAAAGTATGATAATCTACTGCTGCTGATCTTGACATAATCCGCCCCTCCTAATGCAATAATCTGGAATTAATCAGTACCTTGTACTCACTTCCCAAAGCAAAAGGTTCCAGGGCAAATGCCAGTATCGGATCTGATACAGAGATTACTTTTCTGGGAGTCTGAATACAAAGATTCTCCAATGTGACTGCCAGCATCAGCTGTTCTCCCTGCCCTATTGTCTTACAGGACAGAAAATGCGGCTTCAGCCCGGCAATCTCTGTACATTTCAGCTCTTCAGGTTTTTCTCTGAAACACAGCAGTCTGTCTGTCAGTTCTTCCGAAAGTATACTTTTAAGGATTTCCGGTTCTGCTACGGAAACCGGCATTCCACTTAAGGGATCACTGAGAAGATTTCCCGTATCATAAAAGCCATAGACTGAACAGCTCTTTCCCTGATATTTAAGTGTAACCGGGTATATCTGCTTTCGGTATGCCCGCACAGAATCACCGATCAGTGCAAGCGTCCCAAGTCCAATATATGTACAGCCGGCGGATAAAAGAAAGAGTCCGATGGTAAGCTCCTTTCCTTCTGACAACGCTTCCCAGAATCCTCCGCACAGAAATGCAGTCAGATACAGCATAAGAAGTGCTTTTGCCAGAAGCGATCCCTGACGAATCCCATAACTGATCCGTACCATTCCAAGAGCGCAGAACCCATGCAGAAGTACGGGTGCCAGCGGTACCTGTTTAACCGGTATATATAGTACAAAACAGGAAAAAAGAGCTCCGGTTACTGCCGCTGCCATACATCTTCGTCTGCCCGTTCTGCATCTAAGAAGCATACCCACAAGTCTGAGAAGGAAATAATCCATCAGAAGATTTGTGACAAATACAATATCTATGTATACTTTCTGATACATAAAAAGCCCCCTGTGACCTGTAAATCCTTCACTTTGGTAAGTGAACTCATTATAGGTGACAGGGGGCGCAGATTTTGTCAAAAACGGGTATCGAATTACCAGAATTTCTCGTGATTCTTCGACATTATTTGTTTTCTTCCTGCACTTCTATCTTGCGGATTGTTTTGTTTTTGATTTCTTCTTTCAGTGCTCCAATGAACTCGCCAAGGTCTTTCATACCTTCATCTCCAAGATAACGGCTTCTTACAGATACCTTTCCTTCTTCTTCCTCTTTAGCTCCGACAACCAGCATGTAAGGAACTCTTTCCAGACGTGCTTCACGGATCTTGTATCCCATTTTTTCGGAACGGCCGTCTACAGAACAGCGGATTCCTTCTTCTTTCAGCTGTGCCTCTACTTTGGAAGCATAGTCATTGAATTTCTCAGAAATAGGAATGATACGAACCTGTTCCGGACACAGCCATGTTGGGAACATACCTGCATATTTTTCAATAAGCCATGCAAGAGTTCTTTCATAGCAGCCCATAGATGTACGATGAATAATATAAGGACGTTTTTTGTCTCCGTTTTCATCAATATAATACATATCAAACTGTTCAGCCAGAAGAGCATCCCACTGGATTGTGATCATTGTATCTTCTTTTCCGTAAACGTTCTTTGCATTAATATCTACCTTCGGTCCATAGAAAGCTGCCTCTCCTACATCTTCTGTAAACGGAATATTCAGTTCTTCCAGCATCTGACGGATATGTTCTTCTGTCTCATTCCAAACTTCCGGCTCGCCGATATATTTTTCTCTGTTGTTCGGATCCCATTTGGAAAGATGGTAAGTTACATCTTCTTCAACACCCAGAACCTGCAGGCAATACTGTGCAAGTGCGATACAGTCTTTAAATTCTTTTACCATCTGGTCAGGTCTTACAATCAGATGTCCTTCGGAAATAGTAAACTGACGAACTCGTGTCAGACCATGCATCTCACCGGAATCCTCATTACGGAACAATGTGGAGGTTTCACCATAACGAAGCGGAAGATCACGGTAACTGTGCTGTTCTGCTTTGTATACATAATACTGGAACGGACATGTCATAGGACGAAGCGCAAATACCTCTTTCTCTGTCTCTTCATCACCCAGAACAAACATGCCATCTTTGTAATGATCCCAGTGTCCGGAAATCTTGTACAGATCGCTCTTTGCCATAAGAGGTGTCTTTGTTCTTACATAACCACGTTTTGTCTCTTCATCTTCGATCCATCTCTGCAGTTCCTGCATCATGATAACACCGTTTGGCATGATCAGAGGAAGACCCTGTCCGATAACATCTACAGTTGTAAAGATTTTCATCTCACGGCCAAGTTTGTTATGGTCACGTTTCTTGGCTTCTTCCATCTGCTCCAGATGTTCTTTCAGTTCATCTTTTGTAGCATATGCTGTTCCGTAGATACGAGTCAGCATTGCATTCTTTTCGCTGCCTCTCCAGTAAGCACTGGAAGAAGAAAGAAGTTTAAATGCTTTTACTCCTTTTACACTCATCAGGTGTGGTCCGGCACAGAGATCTGTCCAGTCTCCCTGTGAATAGAAGGAAATTTCTTCTCCTTCCGGAAGATCTTCGATCAGTTCTACTTTATAAGGTTCGTTTTTCTCTTTGAAGTATGCGATTGCATCTTCTCTGGATTTTGTAAAGCGCTCGATCTTCGCACCTTTCTTGATGATCTTCTTCATTTCTTTTTCGATTGCATCAAGGTCTTCACGAGAGAATGATTCGTGAGCAAAGTCATAATAAAATCCTGTATCAATAGAAGGTCCGATGGCAACTTTTGCTTCCGGATACAGATTCTGCACTGCCTGGGCAAGTACATGAGATGCTGTATGACGGAGAACAGCCAGGCCTTTTTCATCTTTTGCTGTAAGAATGTTCAGCTCGCAGTCTTTGTCAAGTACAGTACGAAGATCTACAACTTCTCCGTTTACTTCTCCGGCACACGCTGCACGTGCCAGTCCCTCGCTGATGTCATAAGCAATGTCGATTACGGATTTTGCTTCAGAATATTCTTTTTTGGATCCGTCTTTTAATGTGATGATCATAATTTGAACTCCTTTATGTTTGAATAAAAAATAGTAAGTTTCTACAGGGACGAAAAAAAGTCCCTTACAATACATCTCTGCACTGTAAGGGACGATATTACTCGCGGTTCCACCCTGCTTGCTGTCTCTGTTCTTTAATAAACAAAAATCAGCCACTCTTATAAGATGATAACGGAATCACCGGACCGGATTAGGGCCACTCAGAGATGGTCTTCCACTGTTTCCTGCTAAGACACTTCCAGCTAATGCGCCTCTCTCTGGAACATTTCACAGTTTACTCTTCTCTTCAACGTGTTTCTTTATTTATTCTGTTTCACATTATAGCCGTAGGTTTCTTTTTTGTCAATGACTATTTTTCGTATTGGTAAGACCAATTAGCCGTGTCAGAAAATTCAACAACCGCTGCCTGTTTGGTTTATTTAAAGTATTCAACACCAGACTCAAAGATCTGGATATCCTGCTGTCCGTAAATATTTACAGCCACACCGTCACCGCGACGTTCGCTGTGTGCCATCTTACCAAGGATACGTCCGTCAGGACTTGTGATACCTTCGATGTTCATGTAGGAACCATTTACGTTCCATTCTTCATCTGCACTTAATTCTCCGGTTGGAGTTACATACTGGGTTGCAACCTGTCCGTTTTCGAAAAGTTTTTTAAGCCATTCATCATTAGCAACGAAACGTCCTTCACCATGAGATGCCGGATTGCAGTATACACCGCCAAGCTGTGCTTTCTGAAGCCATGGAGATTTGTTGCTGACAACTTTCGTATATACCATCTTGGAAATATGGCGTCCAATAGTATTAAATGTCAGTGTCGGAGAATCTTCTTTCTGTCCGCAGATCTCACCATATGGTACAAGACCAAGTTTGATAAGAGCCTGGAATCCGTTACAGATACCAAGTGCAAGACCGTCTCTTTCACCTATCAGTTTCATAACTGCTTCTTTGATCTTTGCGTTCTGGAATGCAGTTGCAAAGAATTTGGCTGATCCATCCGGTTCATCACCTGCTGAAAATCCACCTGGGAACATAATGATCTGAGCCTGATCAATGGCCTTTTCAAAAAGTTCCACAGAATCATGAATATCTTCTGCTGTAAGGTTTTTAAATACTTTTACATCTACTTCTGCACCTGCACGTTCAAATGCTTTTGTGCTGTCATATTCACAGTTTGTTCCCGGGAATACAGGAATAAATACACGCGGTTTTGCTACTTTGTGTTTGCATACATAGATGTTTTCTGCGTGATACAGATCGTCTTTAGCCGGCTTTTCGTTTTCTTCACCGGAAACGGTTTTGAATACTTTTTCCAGAGTTCCTTTCCATGCTTCCACTGCCTCAGCTTCTGTAATTACAGTATTTCCGTAGGAGAATTCACCATCATCTGTAACTTCACCGATCAGTGTGTATGTAATAGAAAGCTCACCCACTTTATCTGCCGGAACTTCCATAATGATGTCACCAAATCCTGGTGCAAAGAAATCTCCCGGATCCAGGTTATGCTCAATCTTTACCCCAAGAGCATTGCCAAATGCCATCTTGGAAACTGCTGCTGCAATACCATGGCGATCCAGTGCATATGCAGAAACAACTTTTCCGGCCTGGATATCATTGTGAAGTTTTTCATACTGTTCCATGATTCCTGCATAATCCGGCAGATCGTACTGATCTTTTGGTGCTCGAAGCCATACCAGTTTGTTTCCGGCTTTTTTCAGTTCCGGTGTGATCACATCCTGGATTTTTGCCACGTCTACAGCAAAAGATACCAGTGTTGGTGGTACATCGATTTCATTGAAAGTACCGGACATACTGTCTTTACCACCAATAGAAGGAAGACCGAATCCCATCTGTGCAGCATATGCACCGAGAAGTGCGGAGAACGGCTGACTCCATCTCTTCGGTTCTTCTGTCATACGGCGGAAATATTCCTGGAAAGTGAATCGAATCTTCTTATAATCACCACCTGTTGCTACGATTCTTGCAACAGATTCTGTCACAGCATAGGCTGCTCCGTGATATGGACTCCAGGAAGAAAGATACGGATCAAATCCATAACTCATCATAGTCACTGTATCAGTTTTTCCGTTCTGTACCGGAACTTTTGCGACCATGCTCTGTGTTTCAGTCAGCTGATACTGACCGCCGTAAGGCATGAATACACTTCCCGCCCCGATAGAACCATCGAACATTTCCACAAGACCTTTCTGTGAGCATACATTCAGGTCAGCAAGTGTTTCCATCCATTTTGCCTTTACATCTGTTACATCAGGACGTTCTTCAAAAAGATTTCCTTCTTTATTCGGAATTTCCACTTCAACAGCTGTCTCCTGATGTGCACCGTTTGTATCCAGGAATGCTCTGGAGATATTTACAATTTCTTTGCCTCTCCAGCTGAGCACAAGGCGTGGTTCCTCTGTGACAACAGCTACAGGAATAGCTTCCAGATTTTCTTCATTTGCATATCCAAGGAAAGTATCCACATCTTTCGGATCTACAACAACAGCCATACGTTCCTGCGATTCGGAAATAGCAATTTCTGTTCCGTCAAGACCTGCATATTTTTTGGGAACTTTATCAAGATCTACGCGAAGTCCATCTGCCAGTTCGCCGATTGCAACAGATACACCGCCTGCACCAAAATCGTTACATTTCTTAATGATGTGGCTGACTTCCTCACGTCTGAACATACGCTGGATCTTACGTTCTGTCGGTGCATTACCTTTCTGGACTTCTGCACCGCAGACTTCGATGGAAGCCTCCGTGTGAACCTTTGAAGAACCTGTAGCACCGCCGATACCGTCACGACCTGTACGTCCTCCAAGAAGAATAATGATATCTCCCGGATCTGAGTTTTCACGGATAACTGCACGTCTTGGGGCAGCGCCCATAACAGCTCCGATCTCCATACGTTTGGCAACATAATCCGGATGATAAACTTCTTTTACATAACCGGTAGCAAGACCAATCTGGTTTCCATAGGAACTGTATCCATGAGCAGCACTTCTTACCAGTTTTTTCTGCGGAAGCTTGCCTTTCAGAGTTTCTTTTACAGAAACAGTCGGATCTGCCGCACCTGTTACACGCATTGCCTGATATACATAAGTACGTCCTGAAAGCGGGTCACGTATTGCACCTCCAAGACAGGTAGCTGCACCACCAAATGGTTCAATTTCTGTAGGATGGTTATGAGTCTCATTCTTAAAGTTGATGAGCCACTCTTCTTCCTTACCATCTACATCAACAGGTACTACAATACTGCAGGCATTGATCTCATCGGATTCTTCCTGGTCAGCAAGTTTGCCTTCAGCTTTCAGCTTCTTCATTGCCATCAGGGCAAGATCCATCAGGCAAACAAATTTATCGTCACGTCCTTTATAAATAACTTCTCTGTCAGCGAGGTATTTCTTATATGTATTTACAATTGGTTCTTTATAATCACCCTCATCAAACTTCACATCTGTAAGTTCTGTAGAGAAAGTAGTATGACGGCAGTGATCTGACCAGTACGTATCCAGTACACGAATTTCTGTCATGGAAGGATCACGTTTTTCTTCATTCTTAAAATATTTCTGAATATGCAAAAAATCTTTAAATGTCATGGCAAGATTCAGAGACTCATAAAGATTCTTAAGATCTGCTTCTGCCATATCTTTAAATCCGTCAAAGATCTTTACATCTTCCGGTTCCGGGAATACAGTTACCAGTGTTTCCGGTTTTTCAAGACCTGTTTCTCTGGAATCTACAGGGTTGATGCAGTGGTGTTTGATGGCTTCAAATTCTTCATCTGCGATTTTGCCCTCGATTACATAAGTTGTTGCAGAGCGAATGATCGGCTGTGCATCCCCGTCAAGGAACTGTACGCACTGAACAGCTGAATCAGCTCTCTGATCAAACTGTCCCGGCAGATATTCTACAGAAAAGATATGTAAACCTTCTGCAGCATCAAATTTCTCCAGATAAAGATCATCTACTGGCGGTTCAGCAAATACGGTTTTGCATGCTTTTTCAAAAACTTCATCAGAAATATTTTCCACATCGTAGCGAATCAGCACTCTGACTCCTGTTACATCTTTGATTCCCAGATAACTGCTGATCTCATGCTTTAACTCTTTTGCCTGTACGGCATAGGCTGGTTTCTTTTCTACATAAACGCGTCTTACGTTACTCATAAAAAACAAACTCCTTTCCAGTATTTTGAATGTATTCTTTTATCTGTTACTTGTGTAACTGTGAACGGATTGTACAGTAACACTTGTTTCATTATCGTTTTTATAGTATCATAGGAAATATCATTAGTAAAATTAATATATCTTATATTTTTTATTAATTACTCTTATTAATAATCAGGAGGTTTCTATGGACATCAGTCTTGAACTGTACAAGGTTTTTTATTACGTTGCCACAACCTTAAGTTTTTCCGAGGCATCACGACAATTATTCATTTCTCAGTCTGCAGTGAGCCAGTCTGTCAAAGCCCTGGAAAAGCGCCTGAACCACACGCTTTTTATCCGCAGCACCAAGAAAGTTCTTCTCACACCTGAAGGCGAGCTTCTTCTTCAGCATGTAAAACCGGCTCTTGAAATGTTGAATGAAGGAGAATCTCTCCTTTCCGGCGATACCATGCTGAAAGGTCAGCTCCGTATTGGCGCCAGTGACACGATCTGCCGCTATTTTCTTATTGAATATTTTCAGAAATACCACCAGAAATATCCGGATGTGAGAATCAAGATCACCAACAGCACTTCCATCGGCTGTGTGGAACTTCTTGAAAAAGGACAGGTTGATCTTGTAGTCTGCAATTCACCCAATTCCCGAATTGGAAGTCATATGAAAGTACAGCCGCTGAAAGAATTTCATGATATTTTTGCTGCTGATCCAGGAAGTTTCCCGGTAAGCGGGAAAGTATTTCAGCTGAAAGAACTCCTGGACTTTCCTCTTCTCATGCTTTCTTCCAAATCTACTACAAGTGAATATCTGCATCATGTATTCGCAACAGACGGACTGAAACTGCTGCCGGAAGTTGAACTGAACAGTAATGATCTCCTTATGGATCTGGCCGGTATCGGCCTTGGTGTTGCCTGCATTCCAGATTACATGCTGCGCTCTCACAACAGCCTTGTCCCAATAGAGCTTGCTTCGCCTCTGCCGCCCCGCCGACTTATTCTGGTCCGTCACGATAATCTTCCTGTGTCACAGGCCGCTAAACGTTTTGTAGAAATGTTCTGAGCATTTTTATACATTTTTCTGTATGCAAAAATCCCCGGCAGGTTCCTCCTTTTGGAATCCGTCAGGGATTTTTTACTCTGATATCTGTTATTTTATTCAGGCATTACTTCCACTGCTGCCTTAATATACTGATTATCGATCTGTGCAAACGCACCGCTGTCTGCCTTGGCTGCAAATGATACATCTATCGGCATCTTACCAAGCACCGGAACATTCAGTTCTTCCGCAATCTCATCGATATGGCTTTCGCCGAACACCTTAATCTCTGTCCCACAATCCGGACATTTAACAAAGCTGTAGTTTTCTACAATACCAAGTACCGGAATCTTCATCATTTCTGCCATGTTATATGCCTTGCGGACAATCATACGAACCAAATCCTGCGGTGAACTTACGATCACAATTCCGTCAACCGGAAGTGACTGGAATACAGTAAGCGGTACATCACCGGTTCCCGGAGGCATATCCACAAAGAGATAGTCAATCTGATCCCAGATAACATCTGTCCAGAACTGTTTTACCATGTTTGCAAGAACAGGTCCTCTCCAGATAACCGGTGTTTCCTCTGTAGGAAGAAGAAGATTAATAGACATAACCTTGATTCCGTTCTCTGTTACCATAGGATAAATACCATTATCATCTGCCTGTGCTGCACCCTTGAGGCCGTACATCTTAGGAATTGACGGTCCTGTAATATCTGCATCCAGAATACCGACTTTAAATCCCCTGGCTGCCATTGCATTTGCCAGTGAAGCAGTCACGAATGATTTGCCCACACCGCCTTTACCACTGACTACGCCTATTACATGTTTTACATCTGAAAAAATATTCTGCTCTGCCTGAAAATTCTGCGGCTCACTTTTTCCTTTGCTTGCGCATCCTTCGCAGCTGGATTTACTGCATGAACTGTTGCTGCATTCTTTTGCCATTTCTGTTACTCCTTTATATTCTGTTACTGTGAACAGTTGTATTATTTCATGAAACGGTCGATAGCCCGTTCAAGTTCTTTGATTGCCTCCCGATCTCCATGCTCTACCGCATCTACTATACAGTGTTCAATATGATCCTGGAGAATAATCTTGCCTGTATTATTAATTGCTGATTTTACAGCAGAAAGCTGGATCAGAACCTCCGAACAGTCTCTTCCCTCCTCGACCATTCTCTTGATGGATTCCATATGACCGATTGCTCTGGAAAGCCGGTTCAGTACCGCCTTTGTCTGTTCATGACTGTGATGATGTCCATGACCGTCATGTGTATGCTCAATTACTGTACCATCCTCCAGAACATGTACATGGGTTTCTTTTACTTCACTCATGTTCTCTGTGTCTCCCTTCTGCTGTTCCACTGATTGCACTGGAACCCTGTTGGCTTATCTTTTTATTATATCACATCTGTCAGATCTCTGTAAAGGAACATCTCTGTTTTATCTGTGATGTGACAATATCAAATATCACTGTACCATCTTCCAGTACCGTCTTTTCGTAAGAGACATCTTTTCCCTGAAACTTCTGTTTCACATATTCTTCCGGATCCTGTATCTCCACTTCTTCTACAAAAACATCTCTCATCTGATTTCTGGGACATTTATTAAAAATTTCCCAGATTACTTCATATTCTTTCATATTATATCTTTCTTTCTGTAATACTATACGGTTGTGACTACAGTTTCAGCTGCCATTTTCCCTCAATATCCTCTGCAAACTCATCTTCTACCTGTCGGATTTTTTCTCTGTCTTTCACCGGAACTGCCCAGCATAGCCCACAGCTTGCAGATATCTCTCTTGGCACAGGAAGAAGTCTTCCGGGAATATTATTCTCTTTACAGAATTTTTCTACTGCGATTGCCCCACTGGTGCTGTAAAAAGTCAGAATATACCTGTCAATCTTCTGGATCATGGTTTTACAACTTTTCCTGCCTTTGCAAGTGTTTCGGTGATATCATACATATTAGTCACTTCACCCACCTCAAGTTTGTCAGTAAGTCCGTAATAGTTCAGGCAGGTTCCGCATGTCTTAATGGTAACTCCCTGTGCCTCAAGGCTCTTAATATCTTCCAGGGAATCAGAACCTTCTGTTGTAAGAGTAGCACCGCCATTATAGAAAAGTATTGTTTCCGGCAAAGTCTCCAACTGTGTCACCGCAAAAATAAATCCTTTCATAAGGACTTTTCCGAGTTCGTCATTTCCTCTTCCCATAGTTGCTGTATCTACTGCGATTACAAAATCTCCTTTTACATCCGGAATACATTTTACTTCTTCCGAAACAGAAGTTTCATCCGGCTGTCTGTCTCTGACTTTCATTATTACATGAAATTCCTTGTCGGATTTTTTTACAGAACTGACTTCTGCACCTGCATGTTTTCCCATTCTGGTAAGGTTCTGTACTGCTGTTTCATTGTCTACCAGAACTGTGATTTCTGCATCTCCTCTGATTCCATCCAGAACTTTCTTTGTTTTTACAACCGGTATCGGGCACTGTTCGCCTCTGGCATCAACTGTATATTTCTGTTCACTCATGAATATCCACTCCTTAGTCGATATATATTTTTTTATAATTTTTATTGTAACAGAGCCGGGATACTTTTTCAATGTAAGTTACTTATCATTATTAATCCATTATTTCAATAGTTACTGTTCACTCCGTTCACAGCAACTTGGTCAAAATCCATTCCAAATCACCTTCGGTGATGGGATTTTGACCCGTATGTCTCGGGATTTTGCCATATTCATGGCAAAACACCTCGCGGAATATTACCTGTGAACAGTAACTTTCAATATCATATCCTGAAACTTTTTGTCGAAAATAATTGAACTTCTTTGCAGAATAGAGTATCATAGATATAATTTCATTAAAATATCGTAGCTTACAGTTACAAAATGATCACAACATTCAAAGGAGAGAAATCATGAAGCTTTTAAAAGACCGTATACTGAAAGATGGAATCGTAAAACCAGGAAATATATTAAAGGTAGACAGTTTTTTGAATCATCAGATGGATATCACTCTCATCAACGAAATCGGTAAAGAATTTAAGAGACGTTTTGCAGACTGTCCTATCACCAAAATCCTTACAATTGAGGCTTCCGGTATTGGTATTGCCTGCATCGCCGCACAGTATTTTGATGTTCCTGTAGTCTTTGCCAAAAAAGCACAGAGTCTGAATCTGGATGGTGAGATGTTCTGTTCAAAAGTAGAATCTTTTACTCACAAAAAAGTCTATGATGTAATCTTATCCAAGAAATTCCTCGGACCTGAAGATCATGTACTTCTTATTGACGATTTTCTTGCCAATGGCTGTGCACTTCTTGGACTGATCGACATTGTAAAAGAATCAGGTGCCACACTTGAAGGGGCAGGAATTGTTATCGAAAAAGGCTTCCAGAATGGTGGACAAAAGATTCGTGATATGGGCGTCCGCCTGGAATCACTTGCAATCGTAGAATCCATGACTGATGATTCTCTGACTTTCCAGGAATAAACAGGGCTTTTCTCTAACAATTAAAATCCCATCACCTTGTGGTGATGGGATTTTATTTTAGCTTTTCCTGACTTTTTCTGTCAGGGATGGTGTTGCCTTTTTTGTAACCGATGGAGACGGTGTTGCTGCCTTTTCCGTCGGTGTCGGGCTTATTTCCTCCGGTGTCGGTGTCGGGCTTATTTCTTCCGGTACAGGTGTCGGGCTTATTTCTTCCGGCATCGGTGTCGGACTTATTTCCTCCGGCATCGGTGTTGGTGTTGCTTCAGGTCTGACTTCTCTTGCTGTATAATATCCGTTGTCAATAAGGATTTCATAATTATCCTGATCGATCAGCTGTGGTTCACAGAGATATGTAGCAATGATCTTAACTCCATTATCATACTGTTCATAATCATTTACCTCTGGATCGTCATCACCATGCAGATATACATTTACCATATTCTCACACTGATCTGCCAGTTCTCTCCTGTCTGTAAATACGCTGAATGCCAGTTTTCCCTCTGCAATACGCTTTACAGCATCTGCTTCACAGCCGGAGCCTGTGATCATTGGCCACTTTTCAGTGCCACTTACAATACCAGCCTCTTCCAGAACATCTATCGCACTTAGTGCTGCTCCGTCAAATCCGGTACAGATAATATCAGGAGAATCCCCATCCGGATAAAACTCCTCAAGAATCTCAGACATTCTTGTTTTTGCCTGGGAACTGCTCCATCTCAAAATGCCACTGTTATCAAATGAAATTTTGCCGGATTTACATACAAGTGTACCGTCATCCAGATAAGGCTGCAGTGTTTCCATCAGGCCATTATAGAAAAACAGTGCCTGTGTGTTGTCCTGAGAACCCATAAGAAATTCAATTGATCTGGATTCTTTATCTTCCTGTACCTTATCCAGTTCTTCTTTATCTATAATTTCTTTTGCAACCATCTGACCGATCTGACGTCCGCCAAATGTTACATAATATCTCACTGCGTTCGTATCCATGATAAGTTCATCATAAGAAACAACCGGTATCTCCGCTTCTTTCACATCTGCCAGAACATCTTTCAGTCCATATGCATCTACAGGTGCGATTACAAATGCAGAGACTGCTTCTTCTGTCATATCCTGAATCTGCATAACCTGTTTGGATACATCTCCCTCAGCATACATGATCACCGGCTCATATCCGTCATCCGTAAGCCTGGCTTCCAGTTCCTCTCCATCTACAGACCAGCTATCCTCATCTGGAAGAAGAACTGCAATCTTTTCTTTTTGTTCCTCTTCCGATGTATCTTCCTGCGTATTATCCGCAGAATCTTCTGACGCTGAATCTGCCTTTGTGTCATCTTTCTGATCTGCTTTGTCAGTTTCCTCAGTTTTTTTTGATTTACTGTCTGTCTGAGCAACCTCGCCCTCCGCTACTTCTCCGGTGCCTTCTTTTTCAGTCTGTGCACTTTCATTTGCAACCTCAGTAGCCTTATTGGCTTTTCCACACCCAGTCACCATGGACGCAGCAAGAAAAACGCCCAACAAAATACTTGTTGTCTTTTTTTTCATTCTTCTGTCCTTTCTGTTCAAATGCCTTTATATTCCCTTGCAAGAGACTTCAGATAATCTCTGTAAGCAGCTGCAGCTTTTTTCGGTTTTGATATACGCACATCACCGTTCATTGCTGTCAGCCAGCCATAAAAATACGGACCTGCTGTTAATGGTACGATTACGGTCAGTTCATTACTGTCTTTTTCTTTGTACTCTGCTCTTGTTCCAAAATATGCTTCCACTTCATCTCTGCGTTCAGATTTGTAATGCAGTTTCATTGTTTTAGACATATCCTGAATTTCATCCGGATGAATCCCTGAACTCACAACTTCAGGCTCTTTTTCTGCTTTCTGTGATTCTGAGACAGTTTCTTTTTCAGGCAGAACAGAAGATTTTATTTCTGTGTTTCCTGCCAGATAATAGCCTCCCGGTTTTCCACGCCTGAATCTGATATCCATTCCAAAATCACGAAGTGCTTCAATATCATCATAAATACTCTTGCGTTCTGCCCTGATGCCATATTCCGTAAGTCTTTCGAGTATTTCCTGCATTGTTACCACGCAGTTCTCCCCAGTACTGCACAGCATCTGTTCCAGAATCAAAATCTTGGCTTTCTGATTATGTGATTTGGCCATTTTATCCCCTCGTTTCTGTTATCGTCTAGTAATCGTCCTAATTATAGCGTTGGCCTCTCAGAGATACAAGTCCCTATTTCACGAACCTGTTACAGATATAACTGTTTGCTTCTTTTTCTTCTTTATCTTCCAGCGGTTCAAGTTCCACCTGCTCTCCATATTTTCTTCTCAGTGCCCTCAGAATCAACAGATCAGCCAGCTGAGGATTCTTCGGCAGAAGCGGGCCATGAAGATAGGTTCCTATAACATTTTTATAAGTAACACCTTCATATCCGCTTTTCCCGTCATTTCCTGCACCATATAAAACTTTTCCAAGAGGTTTATTATTATTAATGTAGGTCCTTCCTCCATGATTTTCAAACCCGACAACCGGCATATCGAAAAGATCACTTTTGAGAACTATATTGCTGATCAGACGGCCTTCTTCCTGTTCCGTATACATATCTACAAGTTCCAGTCCCTGAATTGTTCCCTGATCTGTTTTGTAGTAATTTCCAAGCAGCTGATATCCACCGCAGATAGCAATTACTACACCGTTATCTTCCACGTATGCCTTAAAATCTTTCTGGATCTCTTTGAGTTTTTCACATACAAGCATCTGTTCTCTGTCGGAACCTCCTCCAAGAAGAACTATATCAAGTCCTGAAAAATCAATTTTATCGTCTATTTCATATGCAATCGTCTCAGCCTCAATTCCTCTCCACTGACAGCGCTTCATAAGGCACTGGATATTTCCTCTGTCACCATAGAGGTTCAGAAGATCCGGATACAGATGTCCTATTGTAACTTTCATTTCTGCTCCTCCTCCATTTTCTTCAGAATGTTCCTGGTGCTGAAAAGTGCTGTGTAATTGACAAGTACATAAAGATTTCCTGTTCCGTCAGCAATTCTGTCGGAAATTGCCTTTTCAACATCTGCCTCCAGCATCGATGGTATATCTACATATTTCAGGCGCAGCCGCATGTCCTGGCAACGGATTCCGCTCACTGTAATAGAACGGATGCTTTCTTCTCTGAAAAGATCAAAATCCACATCCCAGAGCCAGGAAATATCGATTCCATCCTGTGCATTATCATTAATGGCAATTATTACATCTTTTGGGGATCTGTCCTGCATGACAGCCGCTATATTCTGATTAAATCCGGCCGGATTTTTTGCCAGATTAAGAGTAACTCCTGTACCTTTGATGCGGAATTGCTCCATTCGTCCGTTTTCAGGATTAAATCTTTTCAGCATATCATTGAAATGTGTCCCTTCAAATCCGGCTGTCCGTACACCGGCATAAGCAGCAAGAATATTATAGACATTATAAAATCCCTTATAATTTGCAATAAAATGTCTGTTTTCGACTGAAAATGATATCTGGTCGCCTACTTTTACATCCTCTGCATCAAAATCAGGTACAGGTCTTTTGAATCCGCAGGAAGGGCAGACATAGTCTCCCAGCTGGCTGTAATGATAAAAGCTGTACTGAAGCCTCTCTCCACAACGTTTGCAGAATCTTCCCTCTCTTATCTCATTCGTTTCATTCTTCATTACAGGTTTGCTGATTCCGTAATAAATCGACGGATGTCCTGTATCCATGGCAAGATAAGCAGAAAGAGCATCATCTCCATTAACGACCAGTTTCAGATCCGGAACTTTTCCTATCATTTCTTCCAGAATATTCATGGTAATATCGATCTCACCATATCTGTCCAGCTGATCCCTAAAAAGGTTGGTCATAACCATATAAGATGGTTTTATCTGTGGAAAAATATACTTTGTAGAAGCCTCATCAGCCTCAATGCATGCATAATCGGCATCTATATGTCCATTCAGCTTTGCTCCAAGTACAAAAGCAGCAACTACGCCGTTCAGCATATTTGATCCTGTATGATTACAGATTACTTTCTGACCTTCCGCCTCGAGTGCTGCGCAGAGCATATTATTTGTTGTTGTTTTTCCGTTTGTTCCACAGACAACAAAAATATCTTTTTTTATTTCAGCTGACAGTTCTTTTAAAACAGGCGGATATATTTTTAAAGCAATCTTTCCTGCCCAGGTAACACCCTGCCTGCCCATTTTCTTGCAGACAAAGCCGGCAGCCTTCGCAGACCAGATTGCAGCGATTCGTCTTATGTTCATATTCTACTTCCTTTTTCTTTGTATTAACGTATGTGAATAATTTTACGCTAATTTATAAAAATTATCAACCCAAAAACAGATCCGTAATTATTTTACAATTACGGATCTGCTCATTTGACTTATTTAATTTCAATATTTCCAAGATACTCCCGATAGGCTTTCTGTGATGCCTTCATATATGTTCTGGATATAGGTATTACGGTATCTTTTAATACAAAGCTGTCTGCCTTCATTCCCATGATTTCTTTCATATTAACGTAAAAGCTCTGATGACAGCGCAAAAAAGAGCTGTTCGTAAGTTGTTCCTGAAAATCACATAATTTACCTCTACAATGTATACTTTCACCGTTTATCAGATGAAAATTCACTGTATGAAGACTTCTTGATATGTACGAAACTTCGTTCTGTTTTATAGTAAAAATCTGTGATCGATATCTAAAATATATAATCTTCTCTGAATTTTTTTCTATTTTTCCAAGTCTTTCAAAAATCTCCCTTACTTTAACTTTGTTTAGAGGACACAGAAGGTATTGATAAACAAACAGATCAAATGCCTGTCTGTAATACTCTTCGCTTTCAGCCATAAAAACAAGAACAACTCTTGAATTATATTCACGGATCCTGCGGGCCATTTCAATTCCATCTTCATCCTGAAGTTCAACTTTCAGAAATACCAGTTCATAGCTGAATGTATCTTCCTCAATAGCCTCCAGGAGTTCTTTACCACTGGAATATTTTGTGATTACAGCGTGGGGAACAAATTCACATATATATTCTTCAAGAAGCGATGCCTCTCCTGAAATATTGTCGCAAATTGCTACTGCAGCCTGTTTCATGCAAACATAACTCCTTTAGTATTTCTCTTTTTCATATCCATGCTCATTTAAATAGTATTAAACTGAGTCTCACGTCTATATATTATACCACCTTTAAGAGTACCCCCCCCAGCCTGTCCGAAAACCTTATTTTTAGGCATAAATTTAGCCCCTTTCCTTCATCTGTGACATTGAAAACTGAATAAAATACACAGGATGAAGAAAGAGGCTTATGCCTGTT
>NZ_JBQHUL010000019.1:0-64793 GCF_052065235.1 Blautia sp. HCP28S3_G10
CTGTGAATGATCTTTCAACATGACAGAACCTCCTTCCTCATGATTCTATTATAACAGGGCCACTAAAAAAAGCCCAATTCTTTTTTGGAATCAGACTTTTTCAGTGCCCTTTTTCATAAGGGGTTCCTTCTATTTCGATATAAGGAAAATTATCCATATTTTTCCTCCTCTTTATAAAATCCCCAATTAAAAAGTATACAAAAAGAGGGTACAGTTCAATCACCTGCATACTGGTCAACCGCGCCCTCTTCCTTTTACCTGTTTCTACAGGCTATACTATTCACTTGTTTATTCGCAGGCAATATCCTCGCAGATTGCCGCATATCCTACCAGAGCCTCTTCCATCAGAGAAATTTTAATACGGTCTTTCGGACTGTGGCAATATTCTTCTTCAGCCGGAGAATATCCGATACAGGTAATTCCGCATTCTTTTACAAAATATGCTGCATCTGTTCCATAATCCCAGTAATAGGTCTTGGGATTCTGACCTACTTTTTTCAGTGCACCGATTGTTTTCTGCACATACTCGTTATCAATAGAAGTCACAAAACTTGGTTTATTCAGTTCGGCAAATTCATGAACTCCTGTATAACTGGTATGTTCCAACTGACGAACACGTACTTCATAAGAAGATTCCGGATCTTTTGCTTCCAGCTCATCAATGATCTTCTGGAATTTTGCAAGAATAGATTCTACTGTTTCATTCACCAGGAAACGATAGTCAATATTAATTGTACAGGTATCCGGTACTACACAGTTGAATCCCGGATGGCATTCAATATTAATGATAGACAGTGAACCTTTGAAAATATCATCCTGAGGCATATTTTTTGCCATTTCATCAATTGCTTCGATCATTGGGGCCATCTTTGAAACTGCATTAATTCCAAGCCACGGTGCGCTGGAGTGGCTGTTTTTGCCTTTTGAAATAACTTGAACTTCCAGTTTTCCTCTGTGTCCGAGCGCAATATCCATACTTGTAGATTCACCAGAAATACAGAAAGCGATCGGAGTATCTTTCAGATAATCCTGACACATTCTCAGAGCTCCCCACATATCTCCTGGCTCTTCTTCTACTACAAAAGTAAAAATAAGATCCCTTTTAAGTTTAACATTCAGGTTTTTGAGCATTGCTCCAAGGTAAATCTGCGTAGCAATCGTTCCTTTTGTGTCACTTGCACCTCTTCCGTGAATATATCCATCAGCAATAATGCCACCATAAGGATCATATTCCCATGCAGAAAGGTCACCCGGATCCACCTGATCCATGTGGCAATTAAACATCAGAGCGGCTTCAGAGCCGTCACCTTTCAGGATTCCAATAACATTCCCTGTTCTGTCTCTATTAACAACATCAAATCCCAGTTTCTGCATCTCTTCATAAATTGCATCTGCAGTTTCTTTTTCATGTCCTGTATCACTTCTTCGCCGAATAATCTTCTGTGCAAATGCAATCATTGGTTCTTTGACTTCCTGCGCTGCTTTTTCTAGCATTTCTCTGTTAATTTCCACCTTCATGCCCTCCTTTTCCAACCTCTTCTCAACGATATTGATGTTGGGGGCAAAAGCCCCCAACTATGATATCTACGAATTGTTCCGTGTAATACACTCCCACAATCCTACCCTGGTATCTAATATTTATTCAAGCACAAATCCCATCTGGTATGTAAGTTTTTTGGAAACTTCGTAAACTTCCAGTACAGAATCAAGATCTGCATATTCATCTACCTGATGATAATTTGCACCTTTCGGTCCATAAGACATACATTCAACGTTACCTGTTTCTGCTGCAATAACTCCTGTATCTGTATATCCTGTAAATACAGCTGTTTCAGCATATTCACCTGTAACATCTTTGACAACTTTCTGAAGTTCTCTCAGAAGTACAGAGTTTTCATTATGAAGAATATATGGTCTCTTCGCAATAATTTTGTATCCGCCTGTCAGTCCCGGAACCTTTTCGCACGCTTCTTTAATCGCCTCATCTACCAGTTCAAGAGAACCTTCTGATGTAAGCGGCGGTGCAAGACGCATATCAATTGTGATCGTACATTTATCTGCAACTACATTTGTATTAAATCCACCTTCAATAGTTCCAAAGCATACGGAACTTCTTCCAAACGTCTCATCTTCCGGAAGTGCATCAATTCTTCTCTTGATTCCACATACTACTTCAGACATACCCACGATGGCATCTACACCTGTCCATGGCATGGATCCATGAGCCTGTGCACCGTTTACTGTAATCTCAAACCATGTTTTTCCTTTATGTGCCATAAACACCTGTCCACAGCTTGGTTCATGGTCAATACAATAGCTGTTCTTTGTCGCATATCCGCTCTTCAGTGCCTGCATTGCACCTTTCATAATGCAGCCTTCTTCATCAGCTGTTGCAATAAAGATAATGTCTCTTTTAGGTTTTTTGCCAAGTTTCACCGCATCACGAAAAGCAAGCATTCCGGCCGCAAGACCGGCCTTCATATCTACAGTTCCACGTCCATACATGCGATTATCCACGATCACAGGGTCAAACGGTTCTGTTTTCCACCCTTCGCCTGCCGGAACAACATCCATATGGTGAATACTGATAAATGCCGGATCATGAATTTCACCCTCCAGTTTGCATACTACATTAAATCTGTCAGGTTCGAATTCGTCTTTTACTACCGGAAGACCGGTCTCTTTTTCCATCCAGTCTGCCACAAAATCTCCGATTTCTTTTTCGAATTTTCCAACGTTTGTACTTTCTATTCTTACAAGCTGTTCCAGAAGCTGAACAACTTCCTGTGACTTATAATCCATATTTTTATGTCCTCCATTTCAATTCATAAACATTAAATTGCTACTCACAGTAACTTAATCAAAATCGATTTCAAATCAGATAATACCCTGAACTCTCAGCAGTACTTCAGCAATTGCTGCTGACCAGAAGAAAGTTCCGAAGATAACAATAAGTCCTACAATGATAGCTTTCCAGCCAAGTTCTGCAAAAGCTTTCCAGTCACGTCCTACTGTAAGGCCTGCATAAGCAAGGATTGGTGTAACTACAGCCATCAGCTGAATTTTGCTTGCATATTCTACAATGATCGGTGCCAGTGGATGAATCGGAATCGTTGCGAGAATTGCAAGAATAGAAACATGCAGGAATGCCGGAAATTTCTTCAGAACGACCTTGCTCAGAAGCCAGCCCAGAAGACTGATAGCCGCAAATATAAGCATTCCTGGAATAGATTCCAGTGGCATTATATGATTGTAACCAACAAAGTTACCAACTACCCCAAAAACCACACTTATCAAAAGTGCTACTATACACTGCCAAAAATCCTCTTTTGTTAATTTTGCGTTTTCCTGCATATTAGTTTTCCCCCTCTGTTGATTTTTTTCCACGTCTTCCAAGCTTAGGCTCCAGTTTTTTATACATAAACTCAGCCAGCGGCAGTCCGATAAATACATTCAGATAAATTGCTATTGCGGTAGATATCAGGTTTGATATCGTTGCAAATGAGGTTATCTTGTCCGCCATCTGAGGATACAATTCTGTAAGTGTTCCAATTCCGGCTGTTGACATAGCCGCACTACCAACGCCACATGCCATTGATACAGAATATACATGGAAGATACCTGTTGTTGAAAGAATACTTGCCAGAAGGCCTACAAGAATCGTACCAAATACAGTTCCTACAATATACATTCCGATTACACCTCGGAATTCAGCTCCCGGACCATATTTCTGTTCAATAACCGCAATACCTGCCTCACGGGAAGCAGCAAATGTAAGACCTATAGACTCTCTCTTCATACCAAGAAGAAGAGCAATCGGCATTGCCATTACACAGGTAAACGCATCACCAAAGTTCTGAAGAAGAAGTGGAAGACCTGCACCTGCCATCTCACTTATAGTCGGACCTACGTTACAACCAAGCTTTGCGCCAAGCATCAGACAGGTTACTGTCATCATAATTCCACCACTCGGACCACATTTTTCATTAATCCATTTTATCGGTTTCAGAAGGTAAAGCACTGTTACCAGCACCATCGCATACAGCAATGGTAAAAGAGAAACTTTAATAATGGGAGTAATTGCAAATGTGATTGTACCTATCCTGTCTGATATCATACAGCAGATAAGCATTGTTACATGAAGCCGCCAGTCCTTTAACAGTTTTATTGCATCATTCATATTCCACTCTCTCCTTTTTCTTTTTTTAGCAAAAAAGTGCCGCACATAGTCTTCTTTTCGCAAAGAAGACGATCGCGACACCTTTGTCACTTCATCATATCTTTTGCGATTCCGAATAACTGTTCACTCCTTTTACAATAGTGAATAACTATTTAAAATTCAGAATCTATTTAGCCTGGTACGGGTCATCCCAAAGTTTTAATTTTGTTCCAATTCCTTTATCTAATGCTGTGTGATAAAGGTCATATCCCAATCCTACATCGAATGTAGCCATTCCACAAGCCACAAATGTAATTCTTTCTTTATCATCTGTACGACCTGCTTTTTCACCAAGGATAACCTCGCCGATACTTGTTGAATCTTCAAGTTTCGGCATCTTTCCTGCGTCGATCAGTGTATAGATTGGTCCACCGATAACGCCTTTGTAATATCCGGCTTTATCACCGGAATCAATTGCTTCCTGCACATAAGCTTCATGAAGTCTTACATTATCATAGATCAGTTTTGTACTCATCCAGAAAGAATCATCTGTCTGCATCGGTCCTGTAATCAGAACAGTAACTCCTTCTTTCAGCCATTCATCTTTCACATAAAGTGGTTTCAGTCTGGAAGCTGCTACTGTAAGAACATCTGCATCCTTAACAGCTTTCTCAAGATCCATTTCTGCTACTGCATCAATTCCGATCTCTGCTTTTTCCCATTCTACAAATTTATCTGCCGCAGCTTCAAAAATATCATAACATATAATTTTCTTAACATTTGGAAGCTGTGTCAGAATGGAACGGAGGCAGGATTTGTTGATCTGTCCGCATCCGAGAACTGCAACTACTTCTGAATCTTTTCTTGCAAGATGTCTTGCTGCAACTCCTGGAACGGCACCTGTTCTTGCTGCACTTAACAGGTTTGCTGACATGAATGCCAGTGGCTCTCCTGTTTCCTTATTATTTAATGTAACTGTAAGTACTGATCTCGGAAGTCCGTTCTTCGGATTGGCTGCGTTTGATCCGTACCATTTATTACCGCAGACATCGAATCTTCCGCCAAGGTAAGCAGGCATTGCCACGAATCTTCTGTCCGGCCCTGCAACAGGCATATTCGGAAATGGACTTTCTTTCGGGAAAACAAGTCCCATTCCATGACTGTTGTGATTTGCTCCACCCATCAGATAATCGCCTTTACTTAATAAGGTAAAAACCTCTTCCGCATTATTAATACATTTTTCCGCATCAAGAACACCTGCATCTATTGTATCCTGTTCGGATAAATAAAGAAATTCTGTTTTATGTGCCATTTGTTTTTCTCCTTTCATCATGCACATCTTGTTTTTTCGCTCTCAATGTTTTATTTAATACAGTCATATTATATCAATATATTGCATATGTCAACATTTTTCTGTAAATTCTAACGCTTTTAGATATTTTCACAATATTCAACATTCTTTTTTAGGTATTTTATACATTCTTTGAACCAAACACATTTTTCTATTGACTTTTGCGATATATTACTGTATTGTTTAAGTATAATTTAATACATTTTGTTTTTTACTTGTTGTTTTATTTAATACAAAAGTCACAACACACAAAACACAGAAATGGGAGATTTCTATAATGAATAAGATCAAAAACTATGAATCCCTCACTTCCCACGGTGATATTGAATCAAGGAAAATTGTACTGGATATTACAAATAAGACACTTCAACGCCTTGATTCTTATGAACGTATCAAAAGCATCATGCATCTTGATGGCGATATACTTCATATAGGAAGCAAAACCTGGGATCTATCAAAAAAGAAACATGTATATCTCCTTGGTGCCGGAAAAGCCTGCAACCATATGGCAATGGCCGTAGACGAAGTACTCGGAGATAAACTTACTAAAGGAATCGCTATTGTAAAGATATCAGAAGAAACTGATCATTTTCAGCATACAGATGTATATGTAGGAGGTCATCCTCTTCCCAACCAGGCCGGATATGAAGCCTGCCTGAAGATTCTCGATCTTGTAGATCACGCCGGTCCTGACGATCTCTTTATCGTAGTTATCAGCGGCGGAAGTTCAGCGCTTATGAGTTGTCCTATCGAAGGGATCTCTCTGGAAGATGAAATCAAGACAACCGATGTTATGCTGAAATCCGGTGCAGGAATTTATGAAATAAATGCAATTCGTCGTCATATTTCTGCAATGAACGGCGGTATGCTTGCCAAACGTATCCAGTCTGTCGGAGCAGAACTGATCGGTTTCGGAATCAGTGATGCAGTCGGAAATCCTGCAACAGGTGATATTGGTATTCCTTATGAAAAATATGCCAGCACTCCTATGGGCCCGGACAAAACAACTCTGGAAGATGCAAGGCGTGTTATCCATGACTACAACGTAGCAGACCGCCTTCCGAAGAATGTTGTTGACTACCTGATGAATGTAGGTCCGGAAGGTGAAACTCCAAAAGCTTTCCCGGACAACACCTATTTTCTTCTGAATACGCTTCCGGATTCCTGCATTTATGCGAAAGAAATCGCAGAAGAAATGGGACTTCAGGCAATTATTCTTACTTCCTTCCTGGAAGGCGAAAGCAAAGACGCAGGTTCTTTCTTCGCTTCTATTGCAAGAGAAGCTCAGACTTATGGAAATCCAATCAAACCACCATGCGTTATCTTAAGTTCAGGCGAAACTACAACTCAGATTCTGGATAACAGCATTATTACAGGCCACGGTGGTCCCGGTCAGGAACTGACATTAAGCTTCTCTATCCTGGCAGCTAAGACAAAAGGTGCCTGTATGCTTTCCATCGACTCTGAAGGCACAGATGGCACTACCCCTGTAGCAGGCGGAATCTGCGACTCTACAAGTTATCAGACTGCACTTTCCAAAGGTGTTGATGTTTATGGAGCACTTCGCGGACATGCCTGCTATGAAGCACTCGATGCAATGGGCGATGCTGTATTTACAGGCAACACCGGCACAAACCTCTGCGACTTTAATGTACTGTATATTCCTGCAACAGAAGACTGATTAGCACCGCAGGCACAGCAAATAATAACAGCCAGACTGACTGTTTCAGTTTTCTGACTATACATAGAGTCTGCCCATTACCAAATTATAACAACGAGGAGATATTATATGAATGCAAAAATCAAATCCGTACATGCACGCCAGATCGTAGACTGCAAATGCAGACCTATGGTAGAAGTTGATATCGTAACAGAAGATGGAAAGCTCGGTCGAGGCTGCGCTCCTACCGGCTCTTCCGTAGGCATGTTTGAGTCCTGTGTTCTCAGAGATAATAATCCTGATGAATACCATGGAATGAGTGTGCATAAAGCCGTTGACAACGTTAACAATATCATTGCTCCAGCACTTATCGGCACAGATGTACATGACCAGAGAAAAATCGACCAGATCATGATCGATCTGGACGGCACTGCCCAGAAAGAAAAACTTGGTGGAAATGCGATCTATTCCACATCAATTGCTGCTTTCCGCGCTGCTGCTGAATCAGAAAACCAAACACTTTATAATTATATTGCAGGTGGAAACATCAAAACAGTTCCTGTTCCAAGCTTCAACGTTGTAAATGGCGGGCATTACGAAACCCTCACTCAGCCTTTCAATGAATTTATCATTATGCCATATGGCGCATCCAGTATTTATGAAGCTGTAGAAATGGGTATCAATACTTTCCAGGAACTGGAAAAAGTAATCACAAAATACCTCGGTCACAAGCCGGCTGTAGCTCCTTCCTATGGATATGCAGCACCTTCTGAAGATGCCGAAGTGATTCTCGAACTTATTTCTGAAGCAATCAAGGTTTGTGGTTATACCGGAAAAATCGGTTTCGCTTTTGACTGTGCTTCCAGCGAAATGTACGACAGAGAAAATAACACTTACCTGCTGAAAGGTAAACGCGTTGATGCAGATGAACTGATTGCATATACAAAGATGCTTACCGAGAAATTCAACTTTGTATTTATCGAAGACCTTCTGGATGAGGAAGACTGGGAATCTTATCCCAAAGCCCACCAGCAGATCACAAGAACAAATATCATCGGTGATGACTTTATCGTAACCAACATGAAACGTCTGGAAAGAGCATACAGTCTTAATGCACTGGACGGCTTTATTCTTAAACCAAATCAGGTTGGTACTATTACAGAAGCTATGGACACTTACGAATTTGCAAAAGCCCACAACCTCCTTGCGATCCCATCCGGAAGAGCAGGCGGTGTAATCGGCGATGTTGTCATGGACTTTGCAGTCGGTCTCCAGGTTGGCTTCATCAAAAACGGAGCTCCACGTTCCGGAGAGAGAATCGATAAACTTAACTTCCTGATGCGGGCATGTGACCTTGCACCTGGCTGTAAGTTATCTGATATCTCACCTATATTAAGATTTTAAGGCCTTTAGGCCTTTGCCTTTTGTTTGATTTCCTTCGCTGCTGCTGGAAAGAGATTTCTGTGGCTCCAACCAGCAGCAGCAAACATCCGAAATCAAATCTCAGATATTTTATCTGATTTCATTTTCAGGCGTATTATTTTAGGCCTATTGCGATATATTGCATATCGCAGCGTCAGGTATTGCTATATCCAATTTAATATCTACACATATTAACACTCATTCAAGCAAAAATACATATGGCAAATTTGCCAGGAAAGGATGTCTTATTATGAGTACCACAAAAAAATACAATCCCTATGACAATGTACAGGCTGTAGTTAAGAACGCAGCTTCTATCCTGGGTTATTCCCACGATGATTATGAAGCTGTCCTTTTCCCTGAAAGAGAGCTGAAAGTCTCCATTCCGATCCGCATGGATGATGGAAGCGTTCATGTTTTTGAAGGCTATCGTGTACAGCACAGTACTTCTCGCGGCCCCGCAAAGGGCGGAATCCGTTATCATCAGAATGTCAATATCGATGAAGTCAAAGCTCTTGCTGCATGGATGACATTTAAATGTGCTGTTGTAAATATTCCTTACGGCGGCGGCAAAGGCGGCATTGTATGTGACCCCTCCAAATTGTCTGACAGTGAACTGCGCAGACTGACCCGTCGTTTTACAGCCATGATAGCTCCTATCATAGGACCGGATCAGGATATTCCAGCTCCTGATGTAGGAACAAATGCAAATGTTATGGGATGGATCATGGATACTTACAGCATGCTGAAAGGTCATTGCGTCCCTGGTGTTGTAACCGGAAAACCGCTGGAACTTGGCGGTGCCCTTGGACGTCACGAAGCAACCGGACGCGGCGTCATGCTCACCACACTCAACATCCTGAAAGCACTTGATATCCCTGTGAAAGGCTCCACAGCGGTTATCCAGGGTATGGGAAATGTCGGCAGCATTTCTGCCAAGCTGATTCACAAAGCAGGTCTTAAAGTTATCGCTGTAAGTGATGTATCCTGTGGTATTTATAACCCGGAAGGACTTAACATTCCTGAAATCATCGAGTATCTTTCCGCAAAGAAAGGCAATCTGCTGAAAGATTATAAAGGCGACGGAGTAAGCTATATCTCTAATGAAGAGCTTCTTGAGCTGAAAACTACTGTCCTTGTTCCTGCTGCTCTCGAAAATCAGATCAACGAAAAAAATGCAAAGAAGATCCAGGCAAAAGTCATCGTAGAAGGCGCAAACGGCCCTACTACTGTTGAAGCAGATGAAATTCTCAAGAAACGTGGAATCATTCTCGTTCCAGACATCCTTGCCAATGCAGGCGGTGTTGTTGTTTCCTACTTTGAATGGGTTCAGAACATCCAGTCCGTAAGCTGGAGCGAAGAATATGTCAACGAACGCCTGAAAACAATTATGGATCAGGCCTTCCAGGCAGTATGGGATATTGCCCGCGAAAAAGACACTTCCCTCAGAACAGGCGCATATCTTATTGCAGTCAAACGTGTCGTTGACGCCAAAAACCTTCGCGGCATCTGGCCGTAAATAAATTAATTCCAGTTAGATTTACTCCAAAATTCCCCCTCTCAATACAAAAGCGAAGATGAAATCCCATTCATCTTCGCTTTTTGCAATTTTCATCTCACATCTGATATATCTTCCGCCAGCACCGGCGGATCGCGGTGTTCTACAGATGTTGAAAAAACAATTAGTGTTTTTGTCCTGCCGAATTGTTGAAGAACATTAATAAAGTGATCCAGTTCAACCGTTGATTCAAAAACAACTTCAATCAGCATGGAGTAATCCCCTGTCACACAATTGCATTCTATAACATTAGGAATCGCCTGAATAAATGGATAAAATTCTTTCTTACGTACAGGTTCAACTTCCAGATTTACAAACGCTTTTATGTGATAACCCAGAAGTACCGGATTAACCTGTGCATGATAGCCTGAAATAACCCCTGTTTTTTCCATATGTTCTATTCTTGCAGATACTGCCGGTGATGACAGAAATACTTCTTTTGCGATTTCCTTTACAGAAGTACGCGCATTTTTTTGAAGCATTTCTATAATTTTTCTGTCTATATTATCAATTTTATAGTCCATATCTATCTGCCTCCCAGCTTTCGCATTTCTTATAAGTAGTATACCACTTTTTTCATGATCACGTGATTCTGTTGCTTAATATAATTAATAAAATTATGGATTTTACTTTTCTATTTTAAGTGCACATATCCATTTTCCCTTATAATAATGGTTTTCACTTTAAAGTCTTTACATCAGCAAAAATAAGTGCTAGGTTTTATGCATCAAAGATGACAGCCGCTGACATATAAAATTCTAACAACCACTATGCCACTAAAGAAAGAAGAGGTATTTTCGATATGAGCAGAACACGTTTGGAAGCAGATTCAATCGGAGTTATGGAAGTCCCGGCAGATGCTTATTATGGAGTACAGGCACTCAGAGCCAGTCGGAATTTTCCAATCACAGGGACGAAACTTCACCCGATTTTTATCAAAAATCTTGCACAGATCAAAAAAGCTGCAGCTATAACAAATGCCGAAGCAGGTGTCCTCGAAAAAAATGTTTCCGATGCTATTGTCAGTGCATGTAATGAGGTAATTTCCGGCAAGCTGCGTGAAGAATTTATTGTAGATGCTATTCAGGGTGGTGCAGGAACAAGTGCAAACATGAATATGAACGAAGTTCTTGCCAATCGTTCCGGAGAATTTCTTGGTGACACAAAAGGAAGTTATCTCAAAGTTCATCCAAATGATCATGTCAACATGGCCCAGTCAACAAATGATGTTATCCCGACTGCCGGAAAGCTGACTGTTCTGGATCTCCTCAGACCTCTGGTCAGTGAACTCAGCCGACTGGAAGCTACTCTTTCCGATAAAGCCCTTGAATTTGACGATGTGATTACTATGGGACGTACTCAGCTCCAGGATGCTGTTCCTGTACGCCTTGGTCAGATTTTTCATGGCTACGCTTCCATGGTAGCCCGCGACAGAAAACGTATAGAAAAATCTTTCAGAGAGATGTATTCTGTCAACCTGGGTGGTACTGCTGTCGGAACTGCGGTCAATGTTTCTGATTTTTATTTTTCACATATTGTACCGGTTCTTGAAAAAATTACCGGTTATCCTCTGAAACAGGCAGATGATCTTTTTGACGCTACTGAAAACCTCGACGGTTTTGTAACAGTTTCCGGTACTCTTAAAACCTGTGCCATAGATCTCTCCAAAATGTGCAATGATCTGAGGCTTCTCTCTTCTGGTCCCAAAACAGGTTTTGGCGAAATCAATCTTCCTGCCAAGCAGAACGGATCTTCCATAATGCCAGGCAAAGTAAATCCTGTTATTCCGGAAGTTGTCAGTCAGGTAGCTTTCCATATTGCAGGTCATGACACTACTATTACCATGGCGGCCGAAGCCGGTCAGCTTGAATTAAATGCTTTTGAACCTGTAGTTTTCTGCAATCTTTTTGATTCCATATCCACACTGGAAAAAGCTGTCACAACGCTCATTGACAACTGTATCTCCGGCATTACCGCCAATCGCGAACACTGCCGTGAACTCATGGAAAGCAGCGCCGGTATTGCCACTGCTCTCTGCCCTTATATTGGTTACAAGTCAGCTGCAGTAATCGCCAAAACAGCTGTAAAAACCGGCAAATCCGTACGTTCTCTTGTACTTGAACAGAGATTACTCACGGAAAACGAACTGGAGCAAATTCTTGATCCATATCTCATGACAGGGCTCAGCACCTCCAACAAAAACACTATTAAAAAAGCTATATAAGATAAACAGGCAGAAATTATGAACACTCATTCATAATTTCTGCCTGTTTTTATTTCGTAAATGTCATAGCATTCAGCTGACAAATCTGTCCTTTCAGCTGTTCTGCCTGTATTTTTAATGTCTGTTTCCTGCTCTGCGGATAATATCTTGTAGAAAATACTACCTCTCCATCATTAAGATAAATTTCAGCTGCAGTTGTATCCACAAGGATTCGAATATCTGTAAGCTTTCCTGAAGGAATGATCGCCTTTCGCTGTTTTCGTCCTGCACCAGCCTGCTCAGAAAGATTCAGAACGACTTTTCCATCTTTATATTCCACAGAAAAAGCATTCTCCAGTTCTATCAAAATCTCTGTTCCCTGAACTTCCGCTTCCAGATCAAACGGAACTTCTGTAAGTATTTCACTGTCACAGGTATCTATTTCTGTTGAATTTTTTCGGAGCCTGTTTATTTCTTCAACAGGCTTCTGATAAAGCCTTCCGTTCTTTAATGTAACTTCCCTTGGCACGGTAAGGCAATGCTGCCATCCCTCTTTTTCAGCTGTAGGATTGGTATAATCATCATCTGCATCCGGCATGCCCATCCAGCCTATCAGAATTCTGCGTCCTCTTTTATCCAGAAATGTCTGTGGAGCATAAAAATCAAATCCCATATCCCATTCCTGAAAACTTTCTTCTGAAACCCGATCATTCTGCAGGACAAAATATCCCGACTGATAGATATTCTGGAAACGGTATTCCTCACATTTCAGTCCCTGTGGGGAAACTGAAAGAATTTTTTCACCGGAAAGCTCAAATAAATCCGGGCATTCCCACATATATCCGAAAGCATTTTCGGTGGTAAGTTCTCTGTCAAATTCCCATGTATTCAGATTCTCAGACCTGTAAAAAAGCACTGCTCCACGTTCACCTTTCTGCCGTCCTCCGAGCACCATATGATATCCATCTGTATCTTTCCAGACCTTCGGATCTCTGATGTGACAGGTGTAATTTTCAGGATAATCTCTGTAATATACTGCTGCTTTTTTCACTCCGAACTGAAGTCCGTCTTCGCTCTCCACATGAAGTGTACTTGCCTGTCTTCCGTTATTTACATAGTCAAAATCGCCATCTTCTTCCTTGACATTTCCTGTAAAAAACAGGTGAAGTTTATCTCCTTCAGCAAGAGCTGATCCGGAATATACGCCATGACAGTCCATAACGCTGTCCGGATAAAGTGCCACTCCTTCGTACTTCCAGTTCAGCATATCTGCACTGGAATAATGTCCCCAGAATTTCAATCCACCTGTAGCATCAAAAGGATTATACTGGAAAAACACGTGATATTTTCCTTTGAAATAGCAAAGTCCATTGGGATCATTCAGCCATCCTGTCGGCGGCATCAGATGATGTGTCAGTCTGGCACTCTGCAACACTTTTTCTGCCAGTGCAGTATCTTCAATTTTTCTGACGGAATCGCAAAGTACCTTTGTTAATGTGCTCATTATTGAACCTCCAAAACCCTGGAATCATTATTAACTGTTCCCGCATTCAGGAAAGTAACTTTTTCAAAATCATCTGTATTTGTAACGATCATCGGTGTTGTCACATCATAGCCGGCTTCTTTTATTTTATCTATATCAAATGTAATCAACGTCTGGCCTTTTTGTACCTTATCGCCATCATTTACATGTACTGTGAAATACTTTCCTTCAAGTTCTACCGTATTCAGACCTACATGAATCAAAAGTTCCAGACCGTTTTCTGCGGTAAGTCCGATAGCATGTTTTGTATCAAACACCATAGAAACTTCTGCATCACAAGGTGCTTTTACTACACCTTCCGAAGGTGTCACAGCCATACCTTTACCAAGTACTTCTCCTGCAAAAGTTTCATCTTTTACTTCTGAAAGAGGGATTGCTATACCATTTAAAGGACTGTACAATGTGCGAGTTTTTGATTTCTTATCTGTATTATCTGTTGATTTTTCTTTTGTTACAGTTGATTCTGATATTTCTGCAACTTCTGTTACAGCTTCTTTTGTTGCTTCTTTCTCAGGAGTTTTTTTCTGTACTGTCTCTGCCGCAGGCTGTACTTCATCTTTGTATCCGAACAGCCATGTCAGAACAAAAGCCACACCGAAAGAAATCGCAAACATAAGGATATAAGTGATCGGATTATTCAGGCAGAGGAGCAATCCAAAGATACCTGTAACACCTGTTCCTGTAGCTCCAAGTCCTGTGACAGAAGCAAACAGCGCACCGCAGGCACCACCCAAGCAGCCCATGATAAATGGTTTACCAAAACGGATATTCACACCGAAAATTGCAGGTTCTGTAATTCCCATACACGCACTCAATGCGGACGGAACTGCCATGGATTTAATCTTCTGATTCTTTGTTTTAAGACCTACTGCAAAAGCAGCACCACCCTGGGCAACATTGGCTGCTGATGCAAGCGGAAGCCAGTACGTAACGCCGAATTTTGCAAGCTGGCCAAGGTCAATGATGGTATACATATGATGCACACCGGCAACTACTGTAGGTGCATAAAAAGCGCCCATAATAAAACTTCCAATTCCGAACGGAAGTGCGATCAGCCACTGAACTCCGTCCAGAACACCATTTTCTACTGTTACAAAAATCGGTCCAATAATGGAAAGTGTAAGGTAACCTGTTACAAAAACGCTGACAAGCGGTGTTACAAAGAGATCAAACATGGCAGGCACGACCTTGTGCAGCCTCTTTTCAATCTGCGCAAGCACCCATACTGCAATGATAACCGGGATTACATGTCCCTGATAACCAACCATATCAATTGAGTAAAGTCCAAACCATACTTTCTGTGTTGCCTGAACACCTTCTGTTGCCACAGTCCATGCATTCTGCAGGTTCGGATGGATCATGATCATGCCGATAACTGCACCAAGGTATGGATTGGCGCCAAATACTTTCGCTGCACTGTAAGCAATCAGGATCGGCAGGAATGTATAAGCAGTGTTACTGAAAAGCTGTGCAAATACATAAATCGAACCTGTCGTATTAATATGGATAAAGTTGTTGTTTACCATGAAATTCAGGGCTTCCATGATTCCCATAAGGAAACCACTGGCTACAATGGCAGGAATGATCGGAACAAAAATATCTCCCAGTGTTTTAATCAGTCTCTGGAACGGATTCGCTTTGGAAGCTGCTACTTTTTTCAGTTCTTCTTTGCTGCTTTCAGAAATCCCTGCAATCTGAATAAATTCGTCATATACTTTATTTACCACGCCAGTTCCAAGAATAATCTGCATCTGGCCCTGTGCAAAGAAAACACCTTTTACTCCATCAATATTTTCCACATATTCTTTGTCTGCTTTTGCATTATCTGCAATAACCAGGCGAAGTCTTGTTGCGCAGTGGGCTGCCGAAATAATGTTTTCCTTTTTTCCAATATGATCATAGATTTCCTGTGCCGTTTTTCTGTAATCCATGTTCGTCCTCCCTTTTCCTTTTATGGTTACTTTGTGGAATCGTTCTCACATCTTGTTTGTATTATAATCCCTGATTTTAGTTTTTGTAAATATGGAAGATGTTACAAAGATTTGGTTTGAGTTTTGTATACTTTCAACGAATTCAGATGTCTTCTGTACTTTTATGTTTCATTCACAAACTCATTTATCTGAGCAAAAAGGAATGCCGGACATATGAAATCAATCACATATCCGGCATTCTTTTTATCTGTGAGAATCTCTTTCTACCAGCTCACAGCTCATCTTTATTTCTTTATGTATTCCTTTTTCACTGTCAATAAGATCTGTCAGCATGGAGGCAGCCTCCATTCCACTGGTCTTATAATAAAAGTGTACTGTCGTTAGTTTCGGATCTATAAGCTTCCCCAGTGCTCCATCGCCAATTCCCGCTACCTGCACATCTTCCGGGATCCGAAGACCTTTTTCCTTTATACAGGTTATCGCACCAATCGCCATGGTATCTGTTGCACAGAGCAGGGAATCTATCTCCGAATCTGTTTCAAAAAGTTCGCATGCTTTCTCATATCCGGAATCCATGGTAAAATTGCCCTCTTTTATCTTGTCATCAGAGATGCTGATCTTATTTTTGTGAAGAACAGTCATAAAACCTTTTTTACGCTGCTGTCCAACCGCCTCATCACGGTCTGTCACACCAATATAGGCAAAGTTTCTTCCTTTTTCTGCCAGTTTTTCTGTCACAAGAACTGACGCTCTGTAATCATCCTGATAAATACAGGGATATCCCTCCAGGTGCTGTCCCAGAATTACGATCGGTACTTTATAATCTTTCAGCATCTGTTTATGTTTTCTTGTAAACATAGTGGCAATAAAAATAACGCCATCTACCTGTCGTTCCTTAAACAACGACAGATATTTCAATTCCTCTTCCAGATTATTATTCGTATTTGCAAGAATCAGCTGATAGCCTCTTGCAGTCAGCACATCACTGATCCCCGCTACTTCTCTGCTGATAGTATCAGAATTGATCTTCGGCAAGATCACTCCTACAAGGCTGGTTTTCTTTGTACGTAATGTCTGGGCCTGAGCCGATGGCTGGTAGCCTGTCTCTTCGATCACTTTACGAATAACTTCTTTTTTCTCTTCGCTTACATATCCGTTATTCAGATATCTCGACACTGTAGCCCGGGAAACCCCTGCCAGCCTGGCAATCTCGTTAATATTCATAAAATGTACCTCTCTCCACAACTCGTCCGTAAAATTTATCTGTTACTGTTCACAGGTAATATTTATCTTCTTTCCACATTATACACAAAAAATCCCCAGTTGAAAATGGGGCAACTGGGGTTAGGTCATTACCATGCTGGTCTTCCGGTCTCAATTAAACTTCCCATCTCACTCAATCCATGCTATGATAACCATAACATTGAACCGGCAGGGATTAATCTTTACCTCCTGTCCGGATTCCGGGGAGGCATTTATGTATCGGATTTATATTGTAGAAGATGATGAAACTATCGCCAATCTGCTTCAGAAAAACTTAAATTCCTGGGGTTATGATGTTTTCTGTGCAGAAGATTTTTCCAGTATTTTGCAGGAATTTGTGCGCCGGGAGCCCCAGCTCGTGCTTCTCGACCTGAAGCTGCCTTACTATAACGGTTTTCACTGGTGCGAGGAAATCCGCCGGATTTCCCAGGTTCCTGTTATCTTTATATCTTCCGCTTCTGACAATATGAATATCGTCATGGCAATGAGCCGCGGTGCAGATGATTTTATCGCAAAGCCTTTTGATACAGATGTACTGATTGCCAAGATCCAGGCACTTCTCCGTCGAACATATTCCTTTGGAAATCCGGGAAGCCTTCTGGAACATAAAGGCGCTGTACTGAACCCTTCCAAAGGCGTCCTCACATGGGAAAATACAGATATCGAACTGACCAAAAACGAACAGAGAATCCTCGAAATTCTCTTCGAACATGCCGGCAAAACAGTCTCAAGAGATGCCATTATGACACGTTTATGGGAAAGCGACAGCTTTGTGGATGACAATACCCTCACCGTAAACATCACCCGACTCAGAAAAAAACTCGATGCAGCCGGACTTCACGACTTTATTATTACCCGTAAAGGACTTGGCTATATAATACAGTGAATAGAATAACTGCCATGTTCACTGTGCTGATAAGAGGTTTTTTATGAACATACTTTTTGCTTATCTGAAAAAAAGCAGGCTTTATCTGATGTCCATGCTTCTGCCTGCAATCATCACCGGAGTAATTTTTTATCTGTATCACCTGCCCGCAGAACCAGCAATCTATGTAACAGTATTGTGGATTTTTTCCAGTTCCATGGCACTTTTATATGGCTATTGGGGCTATAGAAAAAAATACCGGCAGCTTCTTATTGTAAAAAATGCTCCCGAACTAAATCTTGACCGGCTGGATATTCCTTCCGACGCAGTTGAACAGCTTTATCAGGAAATTTCCCTGACTTTAAACACAATGCGAATGGATCTGGAAACAAATATCCAGAAATCAACAGAAGAAATGAACGATTACTACACAATGTGGGCTCATCAGATCAAAACTCCGATTTTTGCTCTCCGTCTGCTCCTGAAAGAAACTCCTGAGCAGAACAAAGCTGCGCTCACAGAATTGTTTAAAGTAGAAGAATATGTTGAAATGGTTCTCGGCTACCTGCGTACAGAAAATATTTCCTCGGACCTTACACTTTCAAAATATTCCCTGGACAAAATCATCCGGGATCAGATCCACCGATATGCAGGGATTTTTGTTTCCAAAAAACTGTCTCTTGATTACAACGGCACCTCAGAAACCATCCTTACTGATGAAAAATGGCTTGGTTTTGTCATCGGTCAGATTCTTTCAAACAGCCTGAAATATACGAAAGAAGGCGGACTCAAAATATATGTTCAGAACAACACTCTTTTTATAGAAGATACTGGTATCGGCATCCGCCCTGAAGATCTGCCCAGGGTATTTGAAAAGGGCTATACAGGTATCAATGGACGCACAGACAGACACTCCACAGGCATCGGTCTGTACCTCAGCAAAAAAATCCTCAACAGGCTCGGACATGATATTTCCATAGAATCACATGAAGGAAAAGGCACCTGCGTCCTTATTCATTTTCCACAGGACAACCTTACTTTATACTGACCTTACAGAAATGTAAGGTTTTTTCCTGTTTTGTAACCTGGTTCGATGGCTGAATGCATCAGATTTTTTTATACTTATTTCATCAACAACAGGAAAGGAGCCTTAACATGGCATTACTTGAAGTATCAAATGTAAAAAAAATATACAGCACCCGTTTTGGTGGAAACAAAGTACAGGCATTATCCAATGTGACTTTTTCTGTAGAAGAAGGCGAATTTGTAGCAATTATGGGCGAATCTGGTTCCGGCAAAACAACTCTTCTTAATATTCTTGCTTCTCTTGACTGTCCTACCTCAGGTGAAGTTCTTCTTGAAGGAAAAAATATCGTACACCTGACAGAAAAAGAAATCTCTGCTTTCAGACGGCAGAATTTGGGCTTCGTTTTTCAGGATTTCAACCTTCTTGACACTTTCAGTCTCAGAGATAATATTTTTCTACCTCTAGTACTCACAGGCGAAGACTACAGAGAAATGGAGCAGAAACTCCGCCCTATAGCACAAGCCTTAAAAATCACTCAGTTCCTGGATAAATTTCCCTATGAGGTATCCGGTGGTCAGAAACAACGTGCCGCTGTAGCAAGAGCACTTATTACCAGCCCCAAACTTATTCTTGCTGATGAACCGACAGGTGCACTTGATTCCAGAGCAGCTTCTGCACTTCTTACAATGTTTGGCGAAATCAACAAAGAAGGCCAGACAATTCTGATGGTAACACACAGTGCTCAGGCAGCAAGTCATGCCTCCCGCGTACTTTTTATCAAAGACGGCGAGGTTTTTCACCAGATTTACAAAGGTTCAAAAAATAATCAGGAAATGTATCAGATGATCTCTGATACTCTCACAATACTAACGACAGGTGGTGATCTTCATGCATAAAGGACTGTTCACCAGACTCGCCCTGCAGAATATCCGCAACAACAAAAGGACCTATATCCCTTATATAATCACCTGCGTCTTCTGCATCGCCATGATGTACATGATGGAATTCCTGCGCGACTGTCCAAATCTTGCTCAGGCAGTTCCACAGGTTTCTGAGGTACGGATGCTTCTGACTACAGGTGAAATTGTCGTAATTATTTTCTGCTGCATTTTTCTGATTTACAGCAACAGTTTTCTTATGAAAAGGCGTCAGAAAGAAATCGGTCTCTACAATATTTTAGGACTTGAGAAAAGACACGTTGGAAAAATTCTGTTTCTGGAAACAGTAATCACCGCATTTCTTTCAATCGTTGCAGGAATTGCTTTTGGCATTCTTGGAAGTAAACTTTCACTGCTTTTGCTTCTCAGAATTTTGCATGTTCCATCTATTCTCGGCTTTTATATTTCCCTTCAGGGAATACTTGTCTGCCTTATCATGTTCGGGATTATTTTTCTTATAATTCTGCTTCAGAACATGGCAAGAGTGAAGATGAATCAGCCAATTGAACTATTACGTGGAAATAACACCGGCGAACGTGAACCTAAAGCTAAATGGTTAATAGCTTTGCTTGGTTTTATCTGTCTCGGAACCGGGTATTACATCGCTGTAACCACAGAATCCCCGTTACAGGCTATTACTCTTTTTCTGGTTGCTGTACTGCTTGTTATGGCAGGAACTTATCTGCTGTTCACCGCAGGCAGTATCGTTATCCTGAAACTTATGCGCCGCAGAAAAAGTTTCTATTACAGGACCAGTAATTTCATCAGTATTTCCGGTATGCTTTACCGAATGAAACAAAATGCTGTAGGTCTCTCCAGCATCTGTATCCTCAGTACCGGTGTCCTTCTCATGATTTCCATGAGCAGCTCCCTGTACGCAGGTATGAATGATATTATGGTAAACCGCTATCCATACGAAGTAGATATGGATATTGCCGGAATCAGTCAGGAAGAAGCTTCCGCAACTCAAAAAACATTTGAACAGGTTATTGACGAACGCCAGATACCCGTTGACAGTATGACTGAGGAAATCTATCTGTTCCTTGCCGGCGTACAAAGTAATTACAACATTACTCTGGATGATATAGCCTATATCACCACTACAGGAAAAGAACTGCAAAAAGCTGTCAGTATTTATGTTATCCGCCAGTCAGACTATGCAGTCCTCACCGGCACTGACCCCAACTTATCTGACGGCTCTGTCTGGGCATGGTTCCCTGGTGCAGAAAGTAAAAAATCTCTGAAAATAAATGATACGGAATTTTCTGTCAACAAATGGCTGAAGGATTTTCCATTGAACATGAATTACGATATGATCATTGACTCTGCATCTTTTGTAGTTACAGATAATGATTTCGCCAAACTGGATCAGATGCGTTCCGAAGCATATAAAAATGTGTCTGCCTATCCTGCCGGTCAGGATCTATCGTTACATCTCGGACTGAACATTGACGGCTCCAAACAGGATCAGATTCTCCTTGGAACGCCTGTACTCAAAGCTATCAAAAATCTTAAAACCAGTGGACAGTTAAATGAATCTTCCAACATCACCTGTGGAATCCGCCAGCAGGAATATGAATCCTATTACGCAGACAACGGAACTCTGCTTTTTATCGGAATTTTTCTTGGGTCACTGTTTCTTCTCGGAACTGCAATGATTATTTATTACAAACAGATATCCGAAGGCTATGAAGACCAGGGACGATTTGAGATCATGCAAAAAGTAGGCATGAGCCATAAAGAAGTAAAGAGCTCCATCCAGCGTCAGATCCTGATGGTATTTTTCCTGCCTCTTCTGATAGCTATGGTCCATATTTCCATGGCATTTCCACTGATTCGGAGAATTCTTCTCCTCTTCGGTATGAACAATACGGACTTATTCATAAAATGCACTGCCATAACTGTCCTGATATTCGCAGTTGTCTATGGAGTTATTTACTCAATAACTGCAAAATCCTATTACCGGATTGTGGAAAGGAAATAATCTTATGTTGAAATGAGGGAATCCGCTGAATGGATTCCCTCGCTTTTTATCAGTTATTCTGTTCTGCTTCCATCTCTGCATTTATAGTGTCTTCACTTGCCGCCATTGCCTCCAGCGTCATTGTCAGAAGTTTCTGAAGCTCCCAGCCAAGCTGGTCTGTGCCACGCTAGATTACTTCTCTGGAACATCCTGCTGCAAAACCCTTGCTCTTATATTTTTTCTTAAGGGATTTCAGTTCCATGTCCTTTGTGCTTCTGGACGGACGCATCAGCGCAGCCGCCCAGATTAATTCCTGTCAGGTGAATTAATTTTTTCAAACAAATCCGCTATCACACATCCCGTGGTTTCAAAATGAACATAATCCGTTACTTTCTTGTCAAAAAGCACCTGTACCTGTGCCGGAAAATCTTCATCTGCATCCCAGAAGATTATCTGTACCTCCATAAAAGGAAAAGCGGCAAACTGAAATGCCACATCTCCCTTATCAAATTCTTTTCCTCCGGCATTTATACATGCCTGCTTTAATCCGGCACAATTACCGGACCATTTTCGGGCAAAAGGTGTCAGCAGCGGATCCGGCATATTTCTGTTTCTTGTCACCCTTTCATCTAACGTTGCATTTGGAACCCAGATTCCCGCTTTTCCCGGATTGTCTTTTGTGTATTTCAGCAGATGATAAATTACCATGCACTCATTAAAGTAGAGATTGTCCTGCCACTGTCCGTCTTTATCCTGTTTTGACAGTTTTCCTTCTTTTATTTCCAACCTGTACAGTACATCAAAATATGTAATGTAAAGATATTCCTCATCGTATTTCAGCTTCAGGATCCGGCTGATACGCTCCGGCTTAAAACCTGTAAATTCCTGTGTCCACTGTTCATATAACGCTTCACACTCTGCAAAAAGTACTCCTATATTCTGAAATGCATGAAAATTTACGCTCATATCATCAGTCCACCCCTTCTATCAAAAAACAAAACACTCCCCGAACTATACCGGGAAGTGCCTGTTTATATGTTTTATTTTACCTCAACCAGTTCAATTCTGAAGTTCAGTTCTTTTCCTGCCATCTCATGGTTTGCATCAAATGTAATTGTTTTTTCTTCTTTTGCAAGAACTTTCACTGGGAACGGCTGTCCATACTGGTTGGACAGATACACCTTTTGTCCGACTGTCAGGTCTTCGGAACCTGGAAGCTGTGCGATTTCAAGTGTAAAAACAGCATTCGGATCTGGCAGTCCATATGCTTCTTCAGGTGACAGATGTACATCAACGATCTGACCAACTTCCATATCTGCAACTGCTGCATCAAATCCTTTGATCATCTGACCTGCTCCGCAGACAAATTCCAGCGGTTCTCCACGGTCATATGAAGAATCAAACTGTGTTCCGTCATTAAATGTTCCTCTGTAATGTGTACGACAGGTTTTGCCTACATTACGGCCTTTTAAGGTACTCTGGGAACCACAGCCGCCGCCACAGCTGCCGCCGCAGGAATGTCCTTCTTCTCCGCAGGAATGTCCTTCTTCATGGTGATGATGGTCGCATGTTGTTCCTGCTGAAACCAGTTCTCCATTAAGGTAAGCTTCTACTGCTTTATCTGTATCTCCCTGTGCTCCTGAACACAGTTCAATTCCGGCATCAGCAAGGGCAGTCTGTGCACCGCCTCCGATTCCGCCACAGATCAGTACCTCAATTCCCTGATTTGCAAGAAGTCCTGCCAGTGCACCATGTCCTGTACCATTGGAACTGATCACTTCGCTGGAAACAACTTTGTTGTCTTCTACTTCATAAACCTTGAATGATTCTGTTTTTCCAAAATGCTGAAAAACATTTCCGTTATCATAAGTTACTGCAATTTTCATATAAAAATCCTCCATTAATCACAAATATATGTCTATTAAGTATAGACTGTCATACCGGTAAATGCAAGCATCCACCCAAAATCTCTCCTCTATTATCTGTTTTCAGGTTACTGTGAACAGTTACGTTTTCAGATCATATTTGTCTTTCAATCCATTTCATGATTACATCTACGATATATTTTTGTTCTATTTCTGTCAGTTCACGGCCCTTGGGAATGTGATGCCATTTTTCCAGGCATCCTCTGCAGCATGTTGCAGTCGCATGCTGTGCCACAAAAACCGGATGTCCACGCATAGGTGTTTGCTTTCCGTCATTCCGTGGTTCTGCAGGGGCAAGCCTTTTTCTGATAAAATCCTGTGCATGGCTCCGTACAGTATCTATTCCTTTTTCTGCTATGTAATTTCGGTCATTTGCCTTCAGTGAAAAACTGCTCCTGAACTTTGACTGTGACAGTCTTTTCCACAAATTTCCCTCATAAATTTCAGGAGTTTCCGTAACTATTGATGGCTGAATCCCACTTTTATACGTAATTTTTTGTACTGTTTCTTTCTGCTTCTGTGCTTCCGACTCTCTGGATTCTCTGCTTCCTGGTTTCAATCTTTGTACAAGTCCTGTATTCCTGCATGTAGTCGTCTCATTTTTTATTGCATAATATACTGCTCTTTTTTCACCCACCAGTACAAGAATTTTTTTGGCTCTTGTTACCCCGGTATAAAGAAGATTTCTCTGAAGCATCACAAAATGGCTCATAGTAAATGGCATAACAACAATTGGATACTCACTTCCCTGTGATTTATGTATTGTTACCGCATATGCCAGAGATAATTCATCCAGTTCTGTCACATCATAAACCACATCCCTGTTATCAAACCGGACTTTCAATTCTCTTTCTTCCATGTCCACTCTTGTAATTGTCCCAATATCTCCATTAAAAACTTCCTTATCATAATCATTCCGTATCTGCATTACTTTATCATTTAACCGATATTGCGTACCACCTCTTTTCAGAAATATTTTTGATGGATTTATGGCCTCCTGCAATACCTGATTCAAATTAACAGCTCCACATTCTCCTCTCTGCATCGGTGTCAGTACCTGAATATCCTGCAAAGGATCTACATGATAATATCTTGGAAGATTAGTTTTGCAGTACTGGACAACGGTATCTACAACTTCCTGATTTGTCTGTTTTGTGGCAAAGAAAAAATCCGAGTCTTTTCCGCCCCTCATATCAATATTTTCACCTTTATTGATTCGATGAGCATTCATAATGATTCTGCTTCCCTGTGCCTGCCGAAAAATTCTTGTAAGTCTTACTACAGGAACTCTGCCGGAATCTATAACATCTCTGAGTACATTTCCTGCACCTACACTCGGAAGCTGGTCAATATCTCCTACCAGAATCAATGACATATGTTCCGGCAGAGCTTTAAGAAGATTGTACATCAGCATTACATCAATCATGGAACACTCATCTAAGATCAGTACATCTCCTTCCAATGGTTTTTCTTCATTTTTCTGATATCCTTCCGGTGGTTTATATTCCAATAGACGATGGATTGTTTTTGCCTCCATACCTGTTGCTTCTGACATTCGTTTCGCTGCTCTTCCTGTCGGTGCTGCCAGAATAATTCTACATCCCGCCTGTTTATATGCGGCAATAATTCCAAGCGTAGTTGTCGTCTTTCCTGTTCCCGGTCCGCCCGTAAGAACCATTACTTTTGAAGAAATTGCTATCTTTACCGCTTCCAGCTGAATATCATCATATATGATTGAAGACTGTGAAACTACTTTCTGTAGTATTTCTTCCGGATCTGCTTTACGTCCCTGCCCACAGGATATAAGCCGTATCAGCCTTTTGGCGCAGCCACTTTCTGCGAAATAATAAGGTGGTAAATATATTGCCGTCTGACTGTTTTTTTCCGATATAATAATTTCCTGATCCTGAATCACATCATTCGTGCGAAGCATCTCATCCAATGTAATTTCCAGCTCCGGTTCTTCCACTTCCAGAAGTTCCTGTGCTTTCGCTATCAGCTGATCTCTTGTTGCAAAGCAATGTCCATCTTCTGCAAGCCTGTTCAGTGTGTAAAAAATCCCGCTGCGCAATCGGACAAATTTACCTTTATCAATTCCCATCTTCTGTGCAATCGCATCTGCTGTCTTGAATCCGATTCCCCATATATCTTCTGCAAGCCGATATGGATTTTCTTTTACAATGGCTATACTTTCACTTCCATAAGTTTTAAATATCTTTGTTGCATGAGAAGTACTGACATCATTACTCTGCAAAAACAGCATGATATTTTTGATCTCTTTCTGTTCCTGCCAGCTGATTTTTATCCGGTCTACCCGGACCTTTCCAATACCAGATACTTTCAGCAGTTCCTCTGGTGTATCTTCAATAACATCCAGAGTATCTTTTCCAAATTTCTCCACAATCCGTTTTGCAAACTTCGGTCCTACTCCCTTTACCAGTCCGGAGCCCAGATATTTTTCGATTCCATAAACAGTTGCCGGAAGCGTTTCTTCAAATTTTATTACAGAAAACTGACGCCCATACTTTGCATCCATTTTCCACATTCCCTCCAGCGACAAAACCGATCCCACATGCGTATCCGGCATAGTACCTACCACAGTAACCAGATCACTGTAATTTTTGACTGCACATTTCAACACCGTATAACCGTTTTCAGCATTCTGATATGTAATTCTCTCCACTACGCAACGTAGATTTTCCATACAAAAAGATCCTTTCACCCGGAATCATTCTTTTGTGCAACAGTGTAAAACTTCTCCTGAATATTCTTCATAAACCGCCAGATATTCATCTTCCACTTCTTTAAAGCTTCTGACTGTGTAGTCCAGGTTGATATGTAATTCCGGTGCCTTTTCAGATTGTTTTTCACCAAGAAGTTTCTCCAGATCATACCAGAGAAGTGCATTGTCTATCTCTTTCAACTGTTTCTGTTCTTCTTCTGTCAGATCAGATCCAAGAAATTTCTCATAGATTATCTTTAACAATCTGTCTTCATGTTCCTGATATTCCGGAAGTTCTTTCTTGAAAGGACTCGGCACATCTGACATATAACATTCACTGGCATCATGAAGTAGACACGTAAGAACCATACGATCTGATAATCCCCTGGCTGCTGCTTCTCTGGCACAGCAGATACAATGTTCTCCCACTGACCAGAAAGTTTTTACATGTCCGTTTCCACGGCATATCATTGAAAGCGCATGTGCAATATCTTCGATACGAATTTTCTCCGGATTCGGATTCAGCGGTTCAAAATGTAGTCCTGTATATGTTGTAATATGTTCACTCATTTTCAGTCACTTTCTGACATCATCATCTGATATCTGTCATTCATTAATTTCCATCATTATACAATTATTATAAATATGTTTTCTGATATTGTACATATTATTTATTTGCATATTGAGTTGCTGTTGCTGTGAACAGGTAATATCCCGCGAGGTGTTTTGCCATGAATATGGCAAAATTCCGAGACATACGGGGCAAAATGCCATCACCGAAGGTGATCTGGAATGCATTTTGACCAAGTTACTGCGAACGGAGTGAACAGTAACAGTTGCTGTTGCTGTGAACAGAGTGAATACGCTGTTACTTGTAATTTCTCTGCTTCTGTCTTGAACAGATTTTTATACCATGATAAAATATTAAAATCAAGCGGATTTTTACAGACTTATCTTTAACAGAAATATTAAAAATTTAGATGGGATTGATTAAAATGAAAACATATGAAGAATTACTTTCAGATATAGAAGATGATATGGAACTCATGGGAGCTTCACATATAGTTTATCTTATGAAAGAAAATGGTCTTATCACTGACTATGACTACCTTCCATCAGATTCCTATACAATTTCCATGACTTTAAAAGATCTCCAGGAAAATCTCCGTCAGAAAATACTGTTTGACAAAGCTGCCAGTCATTCTGCAGATTCTGACAAAACTAAACCGAAACTGGCTGTTGTTTTCCCGGGTATCGGATACACAGCAGACAAACCGCTCCTGTACTACACCATTCGTCTTGCAAAACACTGTGGATATCAGATCCAGACTGTATCCTATCATTCTCTCCCGGAAAATGTAAAAGGTAATCCGGGAAAAATGAAACAGGCTTTTGATATTGCTTTCAAGCAAACAGAAGAGTATCTGCAGAATGTTGACTGGACTTCCTATGGGGAGATTCTGTTTATTTCCAAAAGTGTCGGTACTGTTATATCCTCAGCTTATACTGCCAAACACAACCTGACCGTAAAAAATATTCTTTTTACTCCTCTGACGGAAACATTTAAGTTCCCACAGATCGGCAGCATCGCTTTTCACGGTACTACAGATCCATGGGCTCAGACGAACTCTGTCAAATCACTGGCTGCCGAAAAAGAAGTGCCCCTTTTTCTTACCCCAAATGCCAATCATTCCCTGGAAACCGGTGATGTAAAGACGGATCTTTCCATACTCAGAACTACAATGGAACGCGTTGAACAGTTCATAAAAGGATGAAATATAATAATCTTATACTCCCTGTATCTTTTTCCATTTTTCTTCAAAAAGAGCATAACTCTTCCACAAAACATCTGCTCCTGTGATATCTTGTTGCACTTCAGCTCCTTTATAACCTATCACGTAGGCTCCTGCTGCTTTTCCTGCCTGGATTCCGGAAGGAGAATCTTCTATAATCACTGTCTCTTCCGGCATGACTTCCAGATACTCCATTGCTTTCCTGTAACCCTCTGGGCTGGGTTTCTTCTTTGTTACCATATCCCCACAGATGAGAACCTCCGGAAAGCCCATAAGTTTCATCCGATTTAACGCTGTTACAATAAGTCTGGTACTGGTAGATGATACAATACCTATTTTATACCCTGACTTTTTCAACCATACAAGAAATTCTACCAGTCCGGTCATAGGCTTCAGATCCTGACTGTTCTCGTATACATTACCCAGTGCTCTTCTTTCTTCCAGAAATTCCTCCACTGTTTTACAGATTCCATTTTTTTCAAGCAATTTTCTGGTTGGTTCCTTTCCATCTGTTCCTATATATGAAATTTTTTCCTCCATACTCAAAACTGCACCATACTTTAAAAACTGCTTCTCAATATAAGCAATTGACTTCATTTCCGTGTCTGCGATCACACCATCAAAATCAAATAATACTGCCTTCTTCATTTTTTCCTCTTTTCGTGATTATTTATATTCCATACAGAGTTTATAGTTCCTGGCACCAAGAGTGTTCTGCTCCATGATACGTCCTATTTTTACCTGATGTCCTTTTGATTCTGCATAGATATCCATAGTGCTCTGAATATCCTTATGCCCCATGATCGACTGGATTATTTTCAGGTTCGTTTCTCTTTCACAAAGCCTTGTGCAAAATGTGTGTCTCAAGCTGTGCGCTGAAAAATCCGGCAACATAAATATCCAGACCGTCCATCTGATCTTTCATGAGCTGTGCTTCACCTTTCCGCAGGACTCTGCCCCGCAGATCTTTTCTTGTCTGTGCCATATAAAATTCTCCTTCAAATAAAGGAAGGACTACATATTATTCAGGTCTGTTCAATACTTTTTCCAGTCCCTGCAAGACAACTTCTGTCACAGTCATTTTGTGTTTCCTGGCATAATCACAGATACACTTATACATAGAATCTTCCACCCGGATACTCAACACTTTCTTTTTTACATTTTCCGACTTTGGTCTTCCTATTTTCGCCATATCTGTTCTTATTCCTCCACATTCACATTATAATTTTCGTATGACAAGAAATCAATCCCTATTTTTCGTCCTTCCACGATTTTCTGTTTCCTACGCAATCCGAAATGTCTCCAGATATTTCTCAAAAATCTCACAATTTACAAAAGCAACCTTGTCAGTCTTATACACTGCTTTGGCTTCTTTCGCCAACTCCTGGAATTTCGTCAGTCCAATGCTGTAAAGCTCTGCCCCTTCTTGATAGCGAACAAATTTCTTTGCTAATTTCTTTGTTTTCTCTACATCTTTACGTGCATATCCCATACACGGTACCTCCTTTTTTGCATGAAAAAAGCAGCTAACCTATTTTTCATAGACTAACTGCTCGTGTTTTTGTTCCATATTCTGTTTTAATTTACTGAAACGTCTTCTGTTTGACTTAACTGTTTATGAACATCACGTCCACCATACATAATTCGCACTACATATACTATTTCAGTTTCATCATCTGTTTTGTAAAATACCAGATAATTACCCACCGGAAAGAATCGAAGTCCTCTGCTGTGCCACGGTTCTTCCTCATAAAGCCGATTTCTGTTCGGCATAGTATCCAGCTTCCGAATTGCCGTCATAATCCGCTCTGTCTGTCCTGCAGCATTCTCCGGGGCTAACAGTTCCTCTGAAATATATCTGAAAATATTTCGCAGATCTTTCTTTGCTCCTGCTGTATACATCACTTTATATTTCATATACCAAATTCCTGTTTCATTTCTGCTTCAACTTCATCTGCTGAATACACTCTGCCAGCCTTAATATCTTCCATGCCTTTTTCTATTTCTGCATTGAACTGTTCCTTTGTCAGAGAGCCATATGCCACAGGCTCCTCATAAGCTGGAAGTTTCATCTCAAAAGGAATTCCTCTCTGGAGTACAATCTGTCTCAGAAACATTCCTACTGCATTGGACATTGGAATTCCAAGTCGCTCAAGCACCTGCTCTGCCTGTTCTTTTACTTCAGGCTCAACACGTGCAAATACATTTGCTGTTCTTGCCATAGATATCGCCTCCTCTTTTTTCTTCATTATATCTTGTTTGATTGCAAGTTGCAAGCGATTCGCAATCTGTTTTCGTAATTTCATACACCGGCAGACGGCAGGTGGCAGATCCCGTACTTTTAATTCCTCTGTAACACTCTCTGCACTTCGCATTTTTGCCTCAACCAATTCATACCGTTCCTGTGCCTGTTCATTCAGATCTGCCAGGTAACTGTCCAGTTTTCCAGTCAACAAAAGATAAGAATACATGATGCTTTCCTCCAAAATTAGATTCACTGTTTTACAGAAGTTGACTGCCGGGATATATTTTTTAGTACGAAAAAAAGCACCTCTCAGATTAACTCTAAGAAGTGCTCTTGTTGTCAAATTGTTGTCAACTACGGTCTGACATCATGGTTTTAGAGATTTTATATTTAATTTTAGTACAGCTTTGCACCTGCCGGAATATGGTTATCAACCATCAGAAGATGCAGTTCTTCACCCTCTGAATCCTTCAGGTTATTCACTGCTGAAAGCAGCATACCGCAAGACTCGATTCCCATCATCTTTCTTGGCGGAAGGTTGGTGATTGCGATCAGTGTCTTACCAACTAATTCTTCCGGCTCATAGTAAGAGTGGATTCCGCTTAAGATCGTGCGGTCTGTACCTGTTCCGTCATCCAGTGTGAACTGAAGGAGCTTCTTGCTCTTCGGAACTGCTACACACTCTTTAACCTTTACGGCACGGAAATCAGATTTGCTGAATGTATCGAAATCAACCTCTTCTTCAAATAAAGGCTCAACCTTTACGTTGGAGAAGTCAATCTTCGCGTTGTCTTTGAAGAATCCTTTGTTGTCGTTTGCAGTTGCTTCTTCTACTGCTCCGGATTTTCCTGCTTTTTTGTCAGAGTCAAGACTCTTCATTGTTGGGATTGTCAGAACATCTCTTTATATATCCCTGCTATATCCTACAAATGCCTGTTTTTCTGTACTTTTAAGATTTGGCTGGGCTGTGCAAATCTTTATATCTCTACGATATTTTTTACAGATTGGTACAAAATTGGTACATGATTGGTACAAAAATCAGAACCTCATATTCAGTAACAATGGTTTTGCATTCACCAGCATATGTAAGACTCTCAGCACGTATACTGTTCTAACTCTTTCATCTATAAAGAAATATATCTTATAGTTTTTATAATAGCACTTCCGGATTTCTCGCACCGCTAATTCTTCATCCTCATCCAATTCATGCTGTTTAGGACGATAAGCGGGAATCCTTGGCAATTCAATTACCGAGATGAAAGCGTAGAATTGTGCATATCTGCACATTGAAATAATATAATAATCCCTTTTCCCCCTTTGATATTAAGCTTGATATTAATGCCGTAACCGGCATACAATTAATCGAAAATATGTTCGATTTTTATTGTGCATTTCCACTCATTATGTTATACTATATGTATGAAAGAAAATCTAATACATTATAGAACTTGTGTATGTAATATTAACTACCATATGGTATGGTCGGTGAAATACCGACGGAAAATATTAAAACCAGAAATTGAGGAATACCTTCAGGAACTGGTGCAGCAGATTGCTGAGGACAAGGGCTTTGCCGTTCATTTATTTGAATGTGGTGAAGGTGACTATGTCCATTGTTTTGTATCAGCTCCACCAAAGCTGTCTATAACAGAAATTGTCAAATATCTGAAGGGGATCACCGGCAGAAAATTATTCAAACGTTTTCCGGAAATAAGAAACCAGCTATGGAAGGGAGAGCTGTGGAACCATTCCTATTATGTGGAGACAATCGGATCTGTATCTGAAGAAAATATCCGCCGTTATATTGAACATCAGAGCAAATCGTATTAAATCAGGGTGGAGTGTAAAGATCCATCTGTATAGCTGTCTGAAGGAGGAGAGAGGAATGCGGCTGTCACACAGAGCATCGTTAAAGATCTGTCCGGAATATTCTAACATTATAGGGCATATGTGTTATGCGGCTTCCAAACTCTGGAATGTCTGCAACTATGAACGCCATCATTATAAAGAACTGGGACTGGAAAAGTATCCTGACTGGTATTATCAGAAAAAAGCACATAAAGGAGATCTGTGGTACAGACAGCTGCCGGCACAGACAGCGCAGGAGACCTGCAAGCAGCTGGATAAAGCATGGAAATCTTTTTATGTCCTGAAAAAGACCGGAGGGATCAAAGAGCCAAATCCGCCCCGTTTTAAACAGGACAATATACCGGTCACATACATGCAGATGGGGATCCGGCATGAGAAAGGCTCAGACCAGCTGCGTCTGTCTCTGCCAAAAGATCTGAAAAGCTATATGGAAGAAACCTATGGAATCCATGAAGAATTTCTATATCTTGAAAATAAGATTTTCAGGAACATGGATCGTATAAAACAGCTGCGGATCTATCCACCAAAAAACGGAAAGTGCGACCTTATTGTCATTTATGAGATTGAAGAGCCGGAACAGCTTTCTCAGAATGGACATTATTTATCTATTGATCCTGGACTCCATAATCTGATGACCTGTTATGATTCCGGAAATGGCAGGACTTTTATCCTAGGAAGGAAATACCTTTCATTGGAAAGATATTTTCATAAAGAGATCGCCAGAGCGCAGTCCTTATGGTATGCACAGCAGTCGGAAAAAGGAATAAAATATCCAAAATCATCGAAACATATTCGGAGACTTTACAGGAAAAAGCAGAATGCAGTGAAGGATTATCTTCACAAAGTGACCAGATGGATTGCAGAATACTGTAAAAAAGAAGATATCCGCTGTGTGGTTGTGGGAGACATCCGAAACATCCGTAAAGAGAAAGATATGGGGCATAAGACCAACCAGAAGTTTCACGGACTGCCATATAACAAGCTGTATATCATACTGGAATATAAGCTGAAACTGTATGGGATACAATTGATAAAGCAGGAAGAAAGCTATACCAGCCAGTGCAACCCGTTATCACCAGAAGTATCAAAAAGATATGCAGAAGCATCAAATCGAAAAGAACGGGGTATATATATAACTGATGGAGTAAGATTTAACGCCGATGCAGTCGGCGCATTTAATATCCTGCGGAAATATCTTTCCCTATCCGGAAAACAGAAGGAACTGTCCGTAACCGGACTGAAAACTCCAGAAATAATAAAAGTAGCTGCATAGCCGAAAGGCAAGCAGTATTGGTGTTATGGACGCACCCTGAAAAAAGGCGGTATCCCGCCAGATTTCAGATGCTCTGGTAACTCAGTTGCCGAGTAGTTCACGCATAAACTCAAGTTTGGCAATGGTGTTACGAAAACCCATTGCCAATTCTAACGCTGTTTCAGGTGCTTTTTTCTCGAACGCAATATAATCCGTATTATTCATGATATCTTCCTCTGCCATAGGAAGCATCATAACTTTATACATTTGCATTCCTGTACCTGCTTTCTAATTCTGCAAAAAACTCTTTGTAATCTCTTCCTTTTCCTTTTTCAATATCATGGTAACTGTCCATTACCATCTTACGGACATCCTTTTGGTTCTCTTCCATTGCATCTATAAAATCTGATTTTCTCACTGTTGCTGTTGCTCCCATCGACACTTCCTCCTTTCAAATTATCCAATGTTTCATTCACTTGTTATAATCTATAGCTCCATAGCTTATCTTTTGTTTCCTTTACATTTATTATAATCTTACTACCACTGCTTATGCAATAAGATTTTTTCGACAAAACAGGAAGAGAATCATGCCTCCTCTTCCTGTCTGTTTTTCCACTCCTGCTTCTTTTCTTTCAGTTTTTTCTGGAAATCATCAAACTCTGTCTGTTTTAATTACGGTCGTATATATATCAAGTGTCACATCACTTCTACTATGACCACACAGGTTCTGGATCACTTTAATATTTACTCCTGCTTCTACCAAGCGTGTTGTAAACGTATGTCTGAGTGAGTGGCAGGAAGAATTCGGAAGTAACACCGGATTCTTTTTTTCTTTCAGGAGCTGTTTGTCATTACAGTCTCTTATAATACGCCGTAACCTGAGTTGGAAGTAACGGATAATTTCTGTCCGACCACTCGGCAGCTATATCCGGCAGAAGCGTTGCAAGGTTATTAAATCCTGCCAACACTTTATTATGAGAGCAATACGGGCAACCCGTTTTATTTATTGTCCTGCTCTTAACGACAGCTTCCCACTCGTGACCTTTCTCACATCTCCAAATCACTTTCTTATGAGAACCAATAGAAACCTCTGTCGGTTTTATCTTATTCTTTTTCGACCACTCCGAAACAAGCTCCGGGTGTACTTCTGGTGAACTGTTACTCATATCAAAACCTCCACTTCCTCTGTGCTTAGAGTATATGAAGTTTTATCTTTATCTTGAAGTTTGCGAATATCCGTATAAATAGAAAAAGCCCTTTAAGAAAAGGATTTTCTCCTCTCTCAAAGGGCAAGTTGACAAACTTGAATTTATTGGCGTGACAATGCAAAATATAGCATCCGCCTTTACTTGTTTTCTTTGATCACTCTGCAGGGATTTCCAACTGCAATTACATTGTCTGGAATGTCTTTCGTTACAACACTGCCAGCTCCGATTACGACATTATTTCCAATCGTAACGCCAGGCAGAATAATAGCGCCACCACCAATCCAGACATTGTCGCCGATAATAACAGGTGCCGTTCTAGTTTTACAAAGCTCAAATGAGCCATCCTCTTTCGGCTCACCGAAACGCTCCACCGCATTTATCGGATGAAATGCTGTATAAATCTGCACATTTGGTGCAATCAAGGCATTATCCCCGATACGAATTATATTGCCATCCAAAAAAGTGCACTTCATATTTACTTCGCAGTTATTTCCGAAATAAATATTGTTTCCATAATCCACATAGAACGGAACAGTAATCCACTCGAAAAGATTAAAGTCAAGTTTTTGAGTTGATTTCTTTTATTTTAATATTTTTAGTATTCTACTTTCCACATGTATCTACGTGTTGTGTAATCAGTTCCTGTTGCTTTTGATAATGCTTTCATATATACATTATTTAAAATTGGTGTGAAAAGAAGGTGATTGAAGTATTCTGAAACAGAATCTTTCAGATTATTTAATCCTAATTCTTTTGCATCTAATATGTATACTTTATCTCCAGCATATTTGTTCATAAATGTAATCGCTCTCTCATCTGCTTTTCTTGTTCTTCCATCAGCCACAAGGAGGAAAAACGGCTCATTTTTGTCTGTAATCTCAAAAGGACCATGGAAGAAATCACAGCTGTTAAATGTTGGAGACTGAATCTGAAGCATTTCAAGGATATTACATGTTGAGAAAATATGTCCAGATCCATATGCCGGACCACTTGCAAGTACAGTGATGCATTTTTCATCTTTCATCTGTTCTGCCCATTTTTCAGCCAATGGTCTGCAGTATTCACGAGCTTTCACATATGCTGGCTGAACTTTTGTGAATGCATCCATAGCATCTGCATAATTGTCATATCCTTCTACAATATCTACAATTGCCATCGCCATGCGAAGTGCATTTCCTGCATTGGTTTTGCTCTGATCTTTATCATCTTCCCAGATGCTTCCATACTGAACATTGTAATCACACACTTTTGTAAGTTCAGACTCATCCACATACTGGCTAATTGTAACTGCTCCAAGCTGTTTTGCAATTTTTGCAGCTTCGATTGTTTCTTTTGTACCTCTCATAGAAGTAAGAACAACTATTGTATTTTTGCCTACACATTTTGGTGCTGCATATACAAATTCACTGCTTGTGATCTGCTGAGAACGTACAGCTGTAGATTCGCGATCCATAAAGTACTGTGCCGCATAATGTCCATCATGAGATCCTCCAGCTGCAACCCATACAACACTCCTAAGACCTCCGTCTCGTTCCATATCTTTAATTACTTTTTCAATAAGTTCTCTGATTTCCATTTTATTCTTCTCCTTTTCTAATTGTTCTAACTTTTTGATTGCTACTGCAACCGCATCATGATTGTTATCTGTCAAATTTATATTGCCAATTTATAGTGCCTGACATCAATGTGCCACAGATCCGCAATTACGATCAACTCATCTTCCGGCTGAAGTGCTGTAAGTTTCTTTTCAATCTCCACTTTGATGTCATATTGTCCATCCGTATATGCACACACTACATCCACACACTCCTGTTCACCCAGGATTAATTCCAATGATGACTTCATTCCCTGGACCAGATACGCATGGGATGTTAACAAAAACTTTCTCCTCCTATTCGTTGACATCTCCACTCGTATCGTGACATCTGCATACATCTTGTTTCTAAACAAATCATAACATTGATTTTGTACTCTTGTAAACCCATATTTTTTATTTTGTGAATACATCACAATACAACACAGTTCATTTTATGCATTTTTTATCAGAATATACGTTTTTCGAAAACACATCTGCATACATCTTGATTTGCAATTTTTATTTGCTATAATATACATATAAACTTATTATTTATAAGTCGGAGGTATGTTTATTATGGAACAACTCAACACATCTATTAGTAAAACTTTATACGATCAGCTGGCCGATCAGATACGTTATGATATATATGAAGGAAAATTCAAACAAGGAGAGAAAATCCCTTCCGAATTCGAATTGAGCGATATGTACAAAGTAAGTCGAAGTACTGTAAGAAAAGCTATTTCTATACTTGTCCAGGAAAGTCTGCTCGAAAAAGCACATGGAAAGGGAACTTTTGTATCCTCAGCAACAACCAGACAGAACAATTCTTCCTTCTTAAGTTTTACCGATAACGTTCGATTGATGGGGCAAACACTCACCACAAAGACCATACTTGTGTCACATGAAATGCCAACAAAAGGGCAACAACATTTTTTTAATTTAAGTGGAAATAAATCTCTTTTAAAAATTGAAAGATTAAGATATGTAGACAATATCGCGATTTGTATGGAAACCACCTGGTTCACTACTGCTTTTGATTCTCTTCAGACAAAAAATCTGAATGGTTCACTTTATGCGATTTTACAAAATGAATATAACATCCGCCCATTAACAGGTAGCAAGACCATCGAACTGTGCTATGCTTCCTCAGAAGAATCAGAACTCTTAGATGTTACAAGAGGTTCTGCTTTGATGTTAATTGAAGACAAGGTATATGACAGCACTGGAAACCCATTACATATTTCAAAACAAGTGGTAAGAGGCGATAAATTCAAATATGCCTTGAAATAATCTAAACACTATTCCAACATTTTGTCATAAATTTCAATCAAAAAAAGCACTTCTCAGATTAACTCTAAGAAGTGCTCTTATTTTATATTTAATTTTAGTACAGCTTCGCACCTGCCGGGATTCTGTTATCAACCATCAGAAGATGAAGTTTTTCTTCGCCCTCTTCCTCATGGATTGCACTGAGCAGCATTCCACAAGATTCAATTCCCATCATGGCTCTCGGTGGCAGGTTGGTGATCGCAATTAAGGTCTTTCCAACCAGTTCTTCCGGCTCGTAATAAGCGTGAATACCGCTTAAAATCGTACGATCTGTGCCTGTTCCGTCATCCAGAGTGAACTGTAACAGCTTCTTGGATTTCTTAACAGCTTCACAAGCTTTTACTTTTACAGCTCTGAAATCAGACTTGCTGAAAGTATCGAAATCAACAAATTCTTCAAATAAAGGCTCAACCTTTACCTTGGAGAAGTCGATAACTTCTTCTTTCTCCGGTGCTGCTGTGGAAGTGCTGTTTTCTGACTTCGCAGCTTTCTTGTCAGCGTCCAGTGACTTCATTGTCGGGAATTTTTTTGATTTTTCTTCATTACCCTTCGTGATGCTTCGCTGAGCTATTCCTATTAAATTGTCTTCTCTTCATCACCATTCATGATGAATCATTGTCAAATCATATCTGTTGTCAATTTGATGTCATTTGGTTATTTCTGTTGTCAGATGAAAGGGTTCATAAGCCCTTCTTAAAATATATCCATTGTTGCAGCCAAATGTTCAAATGTTTCCTGTTTCTTCTCCTCTGTCGCTTCTGCATAGATATCCATAGTGGTCTGAATATCCTTATGCCCCATGATCGACTGGATTATTTTCAGGTTCGTTTCTCTTTCACAAAGCCTTGTGCAAAATGTGTGTCTCAAACTGTGCGCTGAAAAATCCGGCAACAGCACCGGCTCCCGATGCTCTTTTTTTGCCTCTATTTCTTCTGTTGCATTATAAGCAGATGAGATTCTCTTGATTGCCCGATTGACTGACTGGGCATTCATTATATTTCCATAACGGTTACAGAAAACAAAGCCTGTCATTCCATCAATCTCTGCATCTGTCCAGCCATTTTCTTTCTGCTCTTCCCAGATCATTTCAAAAGCATCTTTCACTGTATCCAACATGGGAATCGTACGCATTCCGGCTTCAGTTTTCGGCGTTGAAATGTGATTTTCCGATGCCCGGTCTTCTCCTACTGGATAATACGTCAGATTATGATTGATGCTGATAATTCGCTTCTCATAATTGATGTCTTCCCATCGAAGCCCTAAAACTTCGCCGATTCGGCACCCGGTTCCAAGAAAAATCGTAAAAATCGGCCACCAGTGAAAATAAATCGGATGCGTAGCAATATATTCCATGAATGCTCTCTGCTGTGGAATAGTCAGTGCATGTCTCACACCGGTTTTCATGCCTAAGTTTTTCTTTAATTCTGCCATGACTCCATCCGTAGGATTTTTTCTGATAATGTCATCCCTTACAGCCAGTTGAAAAGTCGGATGCAATAACGTGTGAATGGTTTCCAACGTGTTGATTTTCAGTTCCTGCTTCTCAATCAGGTGATTATAGAACTGCACCACATCAGAATACTTAATCTCTGCTATATTCCGCTTTCCAAATGTCTCCCGGATAAATCGGTCATACATATAAAGATAATTGCTCTTGGTCGTTGGTTTCAGATTGTTTTTGAGACTCATGTAACGGTCAAATACAAAATTTATTGTAGCCTTTCCGGCAACATAAATATCCAGACCGTCCATCTGATCTTTCATGAGCTGTGCTTCTTTTTCCCGAAGCGTTACAAGGTCTTGTGCATAAACATATTTACGTCTTCCGAGAGGATCCGTATAAGTATATACATATCTCCCATCTGAACGTCTCTGTGATTCACCTTTCCGCAGGACTCTGCCCCGCAGATCTTTTCTTGTCTGTGCCATATAAAATCCTCCTTTAAATAAAGGAAGGACTACATATTATTCAGGTCTGTTCAATACTTTTTCCAGTCCCTGCAAGACAACTTCTGTCACAGTCATTTTGTGTTTCCTGGCATAATCACAGATACACTTATACATAGAATCTTCCACCCGGATACTCAACACTTTCTTTTTTATATTTTCCGACTTCGGTCTTCCTATTTTCGCCATATCTGTTCTTATTCCTCCACATCCATATTATAATTTTCGTATGACAAGAAGTCAATCCCTATTTTTCGTCCTTCCACGATTTTCTTCTGTTCCCTACGCAATCCGAAATGTCTCCAGATATTTTTCAAAAATCTCACAGTTTACAAGAGCAACCTTGTCAATCTTATACACTGCTTTAGCTTCTTTCGCCAACTCCTGGAATTTCGTCAGTCCAATGCTATAAAGCTCTGCCCCTTCTTGATAGCGTACAAATTTCTTTGCTATTTTCTTTGTTTTCTCTACATCTTTACGTGCATATCCCATACACGGCTCCTCCTTTTTTGCATGAAAAAAGCAGCTAACCTATTTTTCATAGACTAACTGCTCGTGTTTTAGTTCCATATTCTGTTTTAATTTACTGAAACGTCTTCTGTTTGACTTAACTGTTTATGAACATCACGTCCACCATACATAATTCGCACTACATATACCGTTTCAGTTTCATCATCTGTTTTGTAAAATACCAGATAATTATCCACCGGAAAGAATCGAAGTCCTCTGCTGTGCCACGGTTCTTCCTCATAGAGCCGATTTCTGTTCGGCATAGTATCCAGCTTCCGAATTGCCGTCATAATGCGCTCTGTCTGTCCTGCAGCATTCTCTGAAGCTAACAGTTCCTCTGAAATATATCTGAAAATATTTCGCAGATCTTTCTTTGCTCCTGCTGTATACATCACTTTATATTTCATATACCAAATTCCTGTTTCATTTCTGCTTCAACTTCATCTGCTGAATACACTCTGCCAGCCTTAATATCTTCCATGCCTTTTTCTATTTCTGCATTGAACTGTTCCTTTGTCAGAGAGCCATATGCCACAGGCTCCTCATAAGCTGGAAGTTTCATCTCAAAAGGAATTCCTCTCTGGAGTACAATCTGTCTCAGAAACATTCCTACCGCATTGGACATTGGAATTCCAAGTCGATCAAGCACCTGCTCTGCCTGTTCTTTCACTTCAGGTTCGACACGTGCAAATACATTTGCTGTTCTTGCCATAGATATCGCCTCCTCTTTTTTCTTCATTATATCTTGTTTGATTGCAAGTTGCAAGCGATTCGCAATCTGTTTTCGTAATTTCATACACTGGCAGACGGCAGGTGGCAGATAAGGTATCTATAAAAATCTATATTTTCTTCAATGACTCTACCACCCATCATTCTTTTAATCGAATACTATTCTCCTGCTTTTCATTTACTTGGTACTCCAACTCATTCTTCATCCGTCTTCTCACATCACGCATTGTTCGCCCGGATATTCCCTGTTCCTTTGCTTTTTCATCTAATTCCCTGATTGAAATTTCTTTTTTATCAGCAAGAAGTTCCCTGATTAACTTTGCCCCTCTCTCCAGCTTTGTTTCTGTTGCTTTTCCTTCTTTTCCATCTAACAATTCATCTGCGGAAATCTCATAGGCTCCCACCCATCGAAAACCTTCTTCGTCTCCCAGTTTAAATGCCATTGTCTCCCCCGGTGGTGCAAGAGAACTTTTTTCATGAATCAATACCCTCGTGGTTGGATCTTTTCTTACTTTTCCAATGAACATCAAGCTTCGCACTGCTGCCATAATATCAATAGAACCAAGTCCCCGATACGTGCTCTGTGTCCCGGAAGATTTATTCAGATGTCCGATCAGCACAATGGCACATCCGGTCTTCTCTGCAATCATTCCCAGTTTTCGGAACACCGGACGTACTTCATTTGCCCGGTTCATATCCACATCTGCTCCAATAAATGCCTGTACCGGATCAATAATTACAAGTCTCACCTGATTCTGTCTGACTGCTTTTTCAATTCGATCATCAGATAAGGTTAATGCTTCTTCCGTATCATCAATTACCATAACCCGGCTCAAATCTGCTCCTGCCTCCACCAGTCTAGGCTTGATAGTATCACCCATGCCATCCTCTGCTGTCTGATAAATTACATTGAACGGCTCAATATCTTCCATGTTGGGAAACAACTTTCGATTGGTACAGGCTGCCGTCAGCATCATTGCAAAATAAGTTTTTCCCTCTCCCGGATTACCCTGAATAATTGTCAGTTTTCCAAATGGAATATAAGGAAACCACAACCACTCCACACTGGTCTGCTCAATATCTTCATAACATAACATCGGCACCAGTTCTTCTGCTTCTGGTACTTTAATTGTGATTGTTTCTGCGATTGCTTTCTTTCTGTCAGCATTTTTATCACAGAGGATTTCATTCCAATCTTTTCGTGACGGTTTCAGACGAATTACACTGTATCCTTCTAAGATTTCCCCTGCCAGTTTCTCACAGGCTTCATTCCCTGCCTGGTCATTATCCAGACACAGAAAAACAGAAGTAATCTGAGGGCGTTCAGAAAGAAAAGCCGTCAGTGCCATACTGGAGACACCACCCAGACTCAGGTAGCTGCGTTTCTTCCAGTCTTTTGGAAATAATTGGATAAAAGAAATCAGGTCAATGGCTGCTTCAAACACAAACAACTGATTATCTGTTCCTCTGTGGCAAAATCCAAAAGATTTATCAGAACCAGCTACATCTCCACGATATTTCGTTTCACCAGTTCCACGGCAATGTGCATATCTTGGAATACCATCTGCATCTCTGCCAACAAATATAACATTATGGTGTTTCTTTTCTTCGTAAATATCTCCTCTGACAATCCATTCCATCACAAAATTTTTCTCAAGCCCTCTGCTTTCTGTCAGATACTTTACGATCATTTCATTATCTTCATTTTTCTCTGGTAATTGGAAGTCTTTGGACGGGGCGGGGCAGGACTTCTGCCTGCCTTCGCCTTCTTCCCCGATCAGCATTTTCACTGCTTCCGGGAATGTTGCATAATAAAATTCCATCACAAAATCTACCGGATAACCTCCCTTACTCTGACTATGCCGATACCATCGGTTTTCGGATACCGTTACACTGTCATGCTTTTTCCAACGATATTCTCTGCCACTTTTCACCAACTGTTCTCCCTGTGCCTTCAGAAAAGAAACAAGATCAGTCTGGTTGGCTCTTGCAATCTGTTCTTCTGTATACTGCATTTTCATCATCCTTTCCTATTTGTCCTGCTGGCGGACTGTTATAAACTCATCTCATGGTTCCGTTTTTTCTTCACTGCCTGTTGTTTTGCATCACGCTCTGCACATTCTTTCTTCTTCTCATCCAATTTTCTCAGAAGAGAAGTCTTCTTTTCTGATTTCTGCTCCTGTTGATTCACCGGCTGTTGCTCTGTTTTACCGTTTTCTTCAAAAATATCTTCCGTCTGAACTGCGTGAAATGCCGGAAACTTTGTCTGCTTCTCAGTTTTTTCTTCTGATTGCCCGGAAGTATCTGCTTCTGCCATTTCCCGGTCACGTCTGGCAATATCCGCACAACTCTGTACCTTTTTTACAAACGCAAGTTCCTCCTTATACGGCTGGTTATCTGCTTTCAATTCTTCAATCACCGCCCGGAGTTCTTCTTTCTCACGTTTCCATCTGGCAGTTGGCACTTTTCCATTTTTGTCCAGGTGTTGTTTTAATTCCCGTTCGCATTTACGGTAATAATTGATTTCCTTTTTGTGCTGCTGATAATATTTATCCCGTTTTTTCTGAAAAAAGAAATGGTTGTACTCATCAATCAATGGCTGGTTTGTCTTTATTACCTCTGCCATCTTTTCCAGATTTTCCAATTTCTTTAATTGCTCTCGCTTTTCGGAAATTTCCCTTTTACTGACAGAAACAACACCCTTCAGTTCATCAATCCGTTCCTGCAAGTCATCCATCGTCTCTATCTGATGTGTCTGAAGATAACTGATTGATTTTGCAAACTCCTGTAAGTTGGAGAGATTTTTCCCCTTTCGTTTCATCTCCGCATAGAAATTGGGAAGTGGTGGCCTGCCCTGTGTCTTTTTATCATAATAATCCTGCAAGCTTTCCAGAAGTGTAGGGTTCTGTCTGCGATCCATCTCTGTCTTCATTTCTTCATAAGCGGTCTTCATCCACTGAATGGATTCTTTCAAAGAAATAAACATCTGATTGAACTGTCGAATAGCTCTGTTCAGTTCTCCGATAATTGTTTTTATCCCCTTTTTCTCCATTGCCCGGACTTCGTATCCTTCATGGATAGTCGGAATCAGATCAATTCCCTGCTCTTTGTAAGAACGGTGATCAATTCTGGCTGCCATGTGGCATTCCCGGAACTTTTCATTTACTTTCTCCGTCCACGCTCTTCTCCATTTCTTTAAAAGCTCCGGATCATTCCACCCGGTAGTTGAAACAGCATTGAATATATCCTTCCCTTTGGCATCTTTTATCCGATTTCCGTCTTCATCCAGAACATATTCCCGTTTCTGCTTGTTGCCCCAACTTCCTTTTTCTGTAAAAGGACGGATTGGAGCAAGTACATGAAAATGTGGATTATCTGGTTCATCCTCGTTCTTTGATTTTCCCTCGTGAACTGCCAGATCTACAATCATGCCACGTGCTACAAACTGTTCCCGACAAAACGCCCTCGCCAGTTCTATATTTTCATCCAGTGTCAGTTCATTTTGTAAAGCAATATCAAAAGAATAAGCTAACTGTGCCCGTCTACTTTTCTCTATCTGTTCTACTTCATTCCAGAGCGTTTCCCGGTCAGACAGACGTTCCGGCACATATTCCGGTGTCAGGATTTCTGCGAAAACCACTCCAGACTTTTTTGTATAGTCATGTGTCTGTCCATAATAATCGTTATAAAGCTTCTGCCCCGAAATATAAGCTGCGGAATTAACCACTGTCTGACCTTTCCCTCTGGAAACCTGCTTTACTGAAAAATGATACAGTGCCATTAGCCGCCATCTCCTCTTTCTGCTTTTTCAACTGCTTCTGCAATTTGCTGTTGTTCTTTGTGTAAAGCTGCTATGTGAACCTGTCGCACAATACTCTTGTTGTAACTACTGTTCTGCAACTGATCCATAACCGTCTGAACTTCTTCCTGCTCCAAATCTCTGGATAATGGAAATGCTTTTTCAAACTCTGCGCCTTTAACAATCAGTCTGTGGGAACGTTCCTTTCGCTCCACTATTCTTTTTCTCTGTTCAAGAATATTTTTATTGTGGATCGCATGTTCCAGTTCCTTTTTACTTTTTTCCATGTTGGTTTTCAGTTCTTCCAATGACATGGATTCATATTTGGGATTTTTTGCTCTGCTCAATTTTTCAACCTCCTACTCTTTCTGTAAATAAAAAGAACCGGTCTTCTCAAAAATGCCGATTCCTGAATATAAAAAACTGAGGTCATCGTTTCACAATAAGGAAATACTGACCTCTGTAATTTTAAAAATCTTTAATTGTTACAACAAGATAGGCCTTATGCCGCAAGGGGAAATTATCCCCTTGTCCGAAATCTGTGATTTCGCTATATTCCCGGATTGAAATCCTTCAAAATCGGGAATAGCACCGCAGGTCGCACGATACAGGCAGATGTAATTGCCTGTATAGAAGTGCGCTCTTAGCTTTGCTAAGAGAATTATGCCGTATCCGGCTTGCTATCTTTAATCTGTAAATTCCATCATCTCGTCAATAGTACAATCCATTTTCTTACAAATTTTCTCGATTGTTTCCATTGATACATATTGATTTTTTCCCATCCGGGCAAGAATATTTCCACTAATCCCGGTGAGGTGTTGCATTTCTATCCGCTTCATATTTTTATCAATGAGCTGTTTCCATAATCTGTTATAACTTACACTCATAAATAACCTCCACATTTTTATTAGCCAGATTTCTGCTTTTATTAGTCAAACGGAATTTCTCCGTCCTTCGCTTCCATAAAACCGTCTTTATCTGTTTTCGGGGTTTCTGATGAATCTGCTCCAGCACCGCTGTCCTTGTTCTGAGCAAATTCATGTTCTTCCACAATCACATCTGTGGTATAAATCGTCTTTCCATCCTTATCCTTATAACTGCCAGTGCTGATGCGACCACCGATCACAATCCGCATTCCCTTGTGAAGATATTTCTGTGCAAACTCTGCACTCTTGCCAAATGTTACACACGAAATAAAATCCGCTTCCTGTTCACCATCACGTTTATATTTTCTGTTCACTGCCAGTGTATATCTTGCTACTGCCATATCATTATCTTTTCCGGCATATTTAATCTCCGGATTCTTTGTCAGTCTTCCCATTAAAATTACTTTATTCATAGTCGTTACATCCTTTCCGGGCATTTTGCCCTGTAAACATTTTCAGTTACTTTTTTGCAGCGGTCTGTCGTGCGTTTCCCTGTCGCCTGCAGTCGTCTCAGACTGCCTCTGCCTGTATAAACAGTTCACTGACCATAAGGCTCTGGTCAGCCGCCCATCATCGGGAGTGTCATTATGATTCCGCTTGCTTCCTGAAAAGGAAGGTCATGGCAGAACTCCTGGTAGGCTTTCAGGGTGCACTTATCAGTTGTCAAGGTTCAACGAAGGAACATTCCAAACGTCCTCTAATTACTAAAGTCAAATGACTTGGCAAGATGCAAAAGATTCGTGATATTTTTTTGCATTTTTATCATTTTTTCTTTTACTTTTGTTAGTCCCTTCACATACTCTGTACTGGGACAAGCAAAAGCGGACATGATTTGGGGGATTCTTGAAAAATAATTATTCCTCTACCTATAAAGCGTTGGAAATGGTATTTACCAACCCCTTTTTGCAGGTTTTTTATGTGTAAACGAAATATTTCTTCACTAATTGCAAGTTTCAAAGGGCATTTGGACGGTGCTTTTCTAAAAAAATTTATTTTCCACTAATCACATGTGGCAGAGTGTACAATGTCAGATGCTTTTGAAAAAAATAAAAAAGAAGCACTAACTTTTACGGTTAATGCTCCTTGAATTAATCTTTGTTCTATTTTCTCTTATTTCTTCCTGCCGATCTTGCTTCCCACATTTTTTTCATATATTTGATCGTATTCGATGTACCGAACAAAAATTTTTGTCCCATTGCAAGCTGCATACAGTTATATGCGATTACACTATTTAATGATAAATTTATAACTCCATTCTCTGGCATATCTTTAGAAATAAGAGGTGCTGTTTTACCTTTTATTCTGAATATAAATGCCTTATTGGATGAAACAGGAATACATATATCATTAAATCCATTCCTTACAGTCTGTGCTGGATTATCGCTAATAACAAAATCCAACTCTGTATTATTCACCGCTTCATACCACTCATAATTATACTGTAACATCTGCATAGTTTCTAAAACAGGTTTTATTCCTAAAATTTGATATAGTTGTGTATTCTTTCCTGTAGAACAATTTGTCTCAATAGTTTTTTTCTTTGTCTCTTCATCAAGTCCCAAATTATCACACATAGAACTTAACCATTTCTCTGTTTTGTTATTTATAGCATCCATTTGATCTCTAAACTGTTTCGTTCTATATGCCAGGGAATGTAAAAATATTATCATTAAATTTCTATTTGAGCTTATATGAATTCTGCTGAGATCTTCCTGTAATTCATTAAGCATTTTACTAATAGCTGATTCTTCTCTTGCTAATGCGTGTTCTGTAAATTGTTCATCTGATAACTTTTCATTGTCACAGAGTTCTGGAAAAACTTTCAAATCTTCTTTTAATATTTCTACGATTTGTTCTTTATCTGCGTCATAGAAATAATTTTCCACCGCAAAATTTTTAACTTTTCGATTATCCAAAACAATACCATTATCCAGCTTGAGAACAGAAATATATTCATCGTCTATATTTCCATACCCGAATCTTTTTAAATACATTCTCGGCACATAATGTTGCCGTCTTACTTTTTCCATAAAATTCTTTCCTTTCTAAATATAGTGCAAAGGCATTAACCCACTACAAGTTAATGCCTTCTGTGCTAGTTATTAAGTTTTTCTTTGTAGATTTCTATCCTTTCCGTCTGCCGAGCTTTTTGATCTTTTGGGGGCAATTTTTCAGAAACTATCTCATACCATGATTTATCAAAACCTACTGCTTTCAAAATTGTTGATTTATCCATCTGATCAGGTTGTTTTATAGAAATATGTAATCGCTCTTGCGGTATTTTTTCTATAATTGTAAACTGGCTACCTCCTGGCTGCCATGTAAACTTATGTAATCCAGATTCTTTTTCATACCCCTCTAAATTTCCACGCTTATTCCACTTAAATTCATATAATTCCGGATCATATCGAATTGTATCAAATTCAAATATGAGGTAATCCTTATAATCTTTTGATTTGACCAAAACAACCGTTCTCACAAATTTAAAAATCTGACGTACTGCCGACACTCTTTCATTCCAAATTTGCAAAACCATCTTTCCCAACTCATTTGGATCAACCTCTGAATAATTGTCTACTCCAAAGCTATATGTAACAGCATTTCTACCACATATTAATCTAACCTTATCTTGATGTTCAATATCAGTTTGTCCAAAGACAGTTTTCGCACCCCAGCAACAATTGTCCAAAACAACATCATCAAGTCCTACATTTGACGGTTTCCACTCTGCTCCTACACATTCTGCAAATATCTGCTCCCATTCATTTCCTTCTAATGACATACTCTGTTTAGTAGCCATCATATATACAATATTTTGAGCTAATGTTTCCACAAATGATGACGGAAACTTATTTACTGCAAACGGGGCAACTGCCTTATTCACTGTTCTTAATCTTGGCTCAGCCATGTGCCGCATTCCTCCAAACATTAAATATATGAAGTAATTTTAACACAATTATGCTTAAAATGCCATTGGAATAAATCTTTCAATTACCATTTTTACCATATCTACTGGTATTGCATTTCCCGCCTGTTTTCTAGTTTGGCAATCTGATACAACTATTTTAAAATCATCGGGAAATCCTTGCAATCTTAACATTTCTCTTGGAGTTAATCTTCTTTCACCATTTACCAATAAATAATTATAACTAGCACCTGCACGCAGTGCACAACTATATGGATACGAAGAAATATTTCCTGATTTATTCTCATGCCATATCGATGGAAAAACTTTTGCCGTATGCATTGCTTTTCTTTTTGCAACAATTTCTGGTGAAGCATAATGTTTAGAATCAACTTTCTTTTCTAAAATATCATTTAATGTTTTTTTATTTTTTATTTCAAAATTCCAGTCCATCTTAAATGGTTTTTTTGATCCCACAATAATTATTCGCTCTCGTTTTTGAGGCAAGCCGAAATCAAGAGCATTTAACAAATGATAATCGACATGATAACCTAATTCATCTCTTAATGTTTCTAATATTGTTTGAAGTGTCTTACCTCCATCGTGGCTTGCCAAATTCTTTACATTTTCCAATACAAAAGCTTGCGGTTGTTTTTCTTTTATAATTCTTGCTATATCAAAAAATAATGTTCCTCTTGTTTTATCTTCAAATCCTTTCATTAAACCACAAATTGAAAATGCCTGACATGGAAATCCTCCAAACAACAAATCAAAATCAGGTATACTTTCTGCATCAACTTTCGTTATATCCCCAACAGGCTTCTCACCAAAGTTGGCTTCATAGGCCTGTTGTGCATATTTATCAATATCACTGCTAAACACACACTTACCATTTATCCCAAGCTTATCAAAAGCCCCCTTACTGGCGTATCTAAATCCTCCGATTCCGCAGAATAAATCAATATATCTCAACGGTTTTGGATATACTGTTATATTTGATTTAGGTACATCAAAAAATATCTTATCAATATCAACACTTAATGCTGTAGATATTCGAAATGCAACATCTACAGAAGGATTTGCAAGCTGATTTTCTACATTTGAAAGATATTTTCTACTAATGCCAGCATATTTGGCTAATTGTACCTGTGTAATATTTCTCTCTTTTCTAATTTCCTGCACCCTATTCATTTAAGCGTTTCCTCCGTTTTTGTGAACTATCATACTCAAAATATTATATTATGCTCACTATTATTTGTCCATCATTTTATAAAATTGTTTTTCATTTATGATAATTCTTCTATAATCAGTTTTATTAACTTCTTTAACTTCATTCCGTCTTTTAAGCCTAACCGATAAAAGAATTCCTCTGTTTCTGCCCCGCTGTTAAATATCGCATCACAATATTTTGTAATAATTTCTTCTTGCTCTGCCGGAAGTGTCTCAATCACTTTTTTGTACTCTTCCTCAATTTCATCTGGTTCTGTCACAGATGACTGGCTCAACTTCCAATCTGCATATGATTTTCCCATGTGTTCCGTTATTGTCAGATTGATAAATTCTTCAATTTCTTTTGTCATTTTCATTTGAAAATCCCATTCCTTTCTCCGGTACCCTACTCCATCAATGTGTCCAGTATAGTTTGGATAGCTTCTCTCAGCTTTAACCCATCTCTCAATCCCATACGGTAATAGAACTCATTCAGGTCACTGTTATTATTTGAGGTTTCTGTCATATAGTCAAAAATGACTTTTCCTTGTTTTGGCGGTAACTTCCGAATTACCTTTTGCACTTTCATTTCCAGTTCTTCATTGAATGGATCATACTGCTCTCCATCATTTTCCTGATAAACCTGTTCCATTCTTTTTCCGATCAGATCATTCAGGAACTCTTCCATATTTTCCGTTAATTCCATCTTTTTAATCTCCCATCAATCTGATTTTGATTGTTTCCAGCCACATCACCGCCCAACCAGAAAGTACAGGCAGGATATAAAGTATAAAACCTATCAAAAGCATTTTGCCCACTTCTGTGCCTGTTTCCTGTCTGAATCCATAGCCTAAGATTGCTGTAATGCAGATGATTCCCGACAGGGCATGAAATACAGTTGCAGACAGCCATGTGCTGAACATAAGTATCAGTTGTATCAACGTCAGGCATATCCGCACTGGCAATAACAAAATCCTTATAATTATTTTTATAACTACCATGACTGCCTATCCCTTTCACTGTTTTAAATATCTTCGGTAACTATCCAGAACTGAATCTGTAACACCGCTTTTATAGATTTTACGAATATCAACAATCTTTTCATCTTTCAGCAGTTTCATCCAATCCAGTAAATCTTTTCTACTGTTTGCGAAATTGCAGCATCTTCCATCTGCATATTCAATCCTGTATCTCATACGTTCCTCCTATACATATACCAATTCACTCAACACAATTTCCTGCACACGATTCCTGATGTTATTACACTGTCGCACCCACTCCATAGGATTCTGTACTTTCAATTCCTCGGTAACTCCCTCTGCACTTCGCATTTGTGCCTCAATCACTTCATACCGTTCCTGTGCCTGTTCATTCAGATCTGCCAGGTAGCTGTCCAATTTTCCAGTCAACAGAAGATAAGAATACATGCCTGATTTATAGTTTTTCATATATTCTTTCCGAAGCATTCCCCAGTAACCAATCGGTCTGGTTTCCTCTGGCAAGTCCATCATTGGCAGATAATAATCTCCTACCACCACATAATCTAATCCATTACTATCATCATGTAGTATATTTTTCTGATCGCTCATGTCCTTCTCCTCCATCAAATCTTTCTCTGCTCTCGCAGATATGCTTCAAATATACTTCTCCGAATCAGCACTTTCTTCCCGATTTTATATACTGCCCCAGCTTCATGTGCCATACGGACTACTGGTTTGATTCCCAGCTTGTAATATTCACATGCCATATTGTAGGTCACATAGTCATGGCTCATAAATTCCAGATCTTCGTCATCAATCTCATTTGAAAACATCCATACATTACCGCTCATCTTCCATTTCCTCCTTACCTTTTCCTGTCGCTGGTTCATGGAATCGTTCCAGGTAGGCATCAAAAATATCCCGGTTGATCAATACGGTTCCATCAATTCTGTAAAGCGCACCTGCATCACTGGCAAGTTCAAATAGCTTCTTATGAGAAATGCTGTAAATAATCTCTGCCTGCTGATACCGCAGATACTGTCGGCGTAATTTTCTAAGCTGCTCTGGTACTTCTTTCATACTTGTAATTGGTTTATAACTTTTACCCATGATGTTTTCCTCCAAAATTAGATTTACTGTTTTACAGAAGCTGACCGCTGGGATCTGACTTTCCAAGGACGAAAAAAAGCACCTCTTAGATTAACTCTAAAAAGTGCTCTTACTTCATTGCCCAAACCTGTGCCCTTTCACCTGAAATTCGTCATGCTTCATAACGATTCATCATTCTCCCAAATTTTGTTGTCAAATTGTTGTCAAATGCGGTCTGACATCATGGTTTTAGACATTTTATATTTAATTTTAGTACAGCTTTGCACCTGCTGGAATATGGTCATCAACCATCAGAAGATGAAGTTTTTCTTCGCCCTCTTCCTCATGGATTGCACTAAGTAACATTCCACAAGAATCAATTCCCATCATAGCTCTTGGCGGCAGGTTAGTGATAGCGATCAGTGTTTTTCCAACCAGTTCTTCTGGCTCATAATAAGCGTGAATACCGCTTAAAATGGTACGATCTATGCCTGTTCCATCGTCCAGAGTGAACTGTAACAGCTTCTTGGATTTCTTAACTGCTTCACATGCTTTTACCTTTACAGCTCTGAAATCTGACTTGCTGAAAGTATCGAAATCAACCATTTCTTCGAATAATGGCTCAACTTTTACTTTGGAAAAATCAATCTTCTCAACTGGCTTTGTTTCCTGTGCAGCATTGTTTGCTTCGTTCTTAGCAGCACCCTGTGACTTCATTGTCGGGAACAGCAGTACATCACGGATTGCCTGGCTGTCTGTAAGAAGCATAACCAGACGGTCGATTCCGTATCCGATACCACCTGTAGGCGGCATACCGATCTCAAGTGCGTTCAGGAAGTCTTCATCTGTATGGTTGGCTTCTTCATCACCAGCATCAGCAAGAGCATCCTGTGCTTTGAAACGCTCTCTCTGATCTATCGGGTCATTCAGCTCAGAATACGCGTTACACATTTCCCATGTGTTACAGAAGAGTTCAAAACGCTCTACCTTTGACGGATCAGACGGTTTCTTCTTTGTCAGCGGAGATATCTCGATCGGATGATCCATGATAAATGTCGGCTGGATCAGTTCCTTCTCACAGTACTCTTCGAAGAAGAGGTTGATGATATCACCTTTCTTATGACGTTCTTCATATTCAATATGATGCTCTGCAGCAAGTTTCTTAGCTGCCTCATCATCTGCTACTTCATCAAAGTCGATTCCTGCATATTTCTTGATTGCTTCGTTCATGGTCATTCTGGCAAACGGCTTACCAAGGTCGATCTCCACTCCATTATAGGAAATCTTTGTAGAACCACAAACCTTTTCTGCCAGATAACGGAACATGGATTCTGTCAGTTCCATCATTCCTTCATAATCTGTGTATGCCTGATAAAGCTCCATCAGAGTGAATTCCGGATTATGACGGGTATCAACACCTTCATTACGGAATACACGGCCAATTTCATAAACTCTCTCGAGACCGCCAACGATCAGTCTCTTCAGATAAAGTTCCAGAGAAATACGAAGTTTTACATCTTCATTTAATGCATTGTAATGTGTCTCAAACGGTCTTGCGGCTGCACCACCGGCATTGGAAACAAGCATTGGAGTCTCTACTTCCATGAAGTCACGACCTGCAAGGAAGTTTCGGATCTCTTTGAGAATCTGGGAACGTTTGATAAATACATTCTTGCTGTCCTGATTCATGATCAGGTCTACATATCTCTGACGATAACGGGTATCTGTATCTGTCAGTCCGTGAAATTTCTCCGGAAGAATCTGTAAACTCTTGGATAACAGGGTCATTTTTTCTGCGTGAATAGAAATTTCTCCTGTTCTTGTTCTGAATGCAAAACCTTCCAGTCCAAAAATATCACCGATATCAGATTTCTTGAAATCTGCATAGGATTCTTCTCCGATAGCATCTCTTGCAACATATACCTGGATATTTCCCTGAAGATCCTGAATATTACAGAAAGAAGCTTTACCCATGACACGTTTAAACATCATACGGCCTGCAATTGCCACATGGATCGGGCTTGCATCCATAATGCTTCTTCTCTCTTCATAGTCCTTCTTCTGGACTTCTCTTGCCTTTGCTTCGTCAAGACCTTCCACACTTGGAGCCTTGCGGTCTTTCAAGAGCTCTGCTTCATGTGCTTCATAGAGTTCTTTTACCTCAAGTGAATGATGTGTCTGGTTAAATTTTGTGATCTGAAACGGGTCTCTGCCGTTTGCCTGCAGATCTGCAAGTTTCTCACGGCGAACCTTCAGCAGCTGATTGGTATCCTGCTTCTTCTCTGCCACTCTGTTGGCCTCCTTCTGTTCTTTAAATATTATATTATTTACACGTTTCTCTGAATTTCAAGGACTTTGTACTTCATGATTCCTGAAGGCATTTCCACTTCGACTTCATCACCTGTATGAGCACCGATAAGAGCTTTTCCTACTGGTGATTCATTGGAAATTTTTCCTTCCAGGCTGTTTGCTTCTGTAGAACCTACAATCTTCAGTTCCATTTCTTCTTCAAATTCATAATCATATACTTTTACTTTACAGCCAACGCTGATACGGTCGAGATCAACCTCATCTTCTACAACAACTTCTGCATTTTTGAGGATTTTCTCAATCTCTTCGATACGTGCTTCAATATCTCTCTGCTCATCTTTGGCTGCATCATATTCTGCGTTCTCGGACAGGTCACCCTGTTCTCTCGCTTCTTTGATCTTACCTGCTACTTCTTTTCTTTTTACTACCTTTAAATCATGCAGCTCTTCCTCTAATTTTTTAAGTCCTGCATAAGTTAGTAAGTTTTTCTTTTCTTCCATGATCCTTACTCCCTTTCTATCTTCACATAGCGTTGCTGTTCATACCCTGCACAGCAACCTGGACATTCGTTCCCGGAACTATTTTATCGCCCTGAGGGCAGACTTATTCTAGGATATTCACAATTTCTGTATTATACCGAAAAGAGCCTGGATTGTCAAGCATCCGGGCTCCTTGCTGTTATTATTCTTTTCGACCTTTTTCGCCATTTTTTTCTGCATTTTTCTCTTTTAAAAGTCTCTTGAACTGATCTGACACATTATTCAGCTGATATTCAAAATTCTGTCTGTGCTGCTGTACAAGAGTAGACAAAATAATTCCCGAAAAGCAACAGATAATTGCTGTCAGTATTACAAAACAACACACGATCAGGCTTGGCATTTTGGTTACTGTTCCTGTACGTATATATTTTGTCAGTACAGGGATAAAAAAGATCACACCCAGTGCAAACAGTACTGCTGCTATTGCAGAAAAGAACTGAAGCGGCTTGTAATCTTTGTACATGCGGAAAATAGTCCTGAGTACTTTTGCTCCATCTGAATATGTATTAAGCTTGGATACACTGCCTTCCTGTCTGTCTCGATAATCCACGACAACATTATCCACATGCATCTTCTTGTCAATTGCATGTATTGTCATTTCTGTCTCTATTTCGAAATTTCCGGAAAGAACAGGGAAGGTTTTCACAAACTGATAACTCATTGCACGGTATCCGGTCATGATATCCTTGATATTACTGCGGAAAAGTCGGTTTATAAATGCCCTGACTATTGTATTTCCAAAATTATGAAAAGGTCGCTTGTTCTCTGTAAAATATGTAGAAGAAAGCCTGTCTCCAACAACCATATCCACGCCTTCTTCCAATACTTTCCTGCACATTTCCGGTGCAAACTCTGCCGGATAAGTATCGTCTCCGTCTACCATCAGGTAACATTCCGCATCTATATCACGAAACATACTTCTGATCACATTTCCCTTTCCCTGCTGACGTTCATAACGTACAACTGCGCCTTCTTTTCTGGCAATTTCATCTGTTCCGTCTGTGGAATTGTTGTCATATACATATATTTTTGCTTCCGGAAGTACTGTCCTGATGTCCCGGATAACCTTCGCTATTGATTTACTTTCATTATAACAGGGAACCAGCACTGCTATTTTATCCATTTATATTTTCTCCTGTGTTAGACTGCCGGTATTGCCGCCAGGCCTTGAATCTTGTAAAAATAATAATATCATGACCTGTTAAAAAAGGAAACATATTTATCAGGTTTTTCTTCTCTTTCAGCCTTAATGTGGTATACTAACCATATGATTAATCAAATGAAATGGAGCTTTTTATGAAAAATAAAGTTAATGCTTTCTGGATTTTTTTATACTCATTAATGATATTTATCTTTTTCTCATTTAGCATTCAGGAAGACCGGATTTATCTTTTCCGTTTTTCTACCAACGTTCCTGCCAACACTTTTTTATTCATTGGTATTTTATTCATATGTTTTAAAATCTCTCCCCTGATTTTCCAGTCCCGCACCAGGGGATTTTATTTTTTATCGCTGATCATTTCAATGGTATTTTCCATAATTTCAATTATGGCCAAATTTTTTCAGAGCGGAATTTCCATGGATTCTTATGTTTCAGCACACCCACTTGCACTGTCCAGAATTGGAATTGCTTTCATCGGAGGAATTTTTCTGTTTTTTGGTATTATTCAGATAGTTGGTTCACTGCGAACAATAACATTTTCCTTTAAAATTCCTGTTACCCTGAACAGACTCCTGGATTACATGTATGGAGAGCACTGCTTTCTGAAATCCCTGCTGCTTATGTTTATCATATGGCTTCCACAGATCCTCGTACGTTACCCCGGCGCACTCACTGTAGACACCAAGGTCAGCCTACGCCAGTATCTTGGCGTTGATGCGGCTACTACCCAGCATCCCATCCTTTACACTGTTTTTGCAGGTAAACTTATTGATTTTGGACGTTCCATTGGGCATCCGGCGTTCGGACATTATATCCTGGTTCTGCTTCAGACTATTCTCATGCTTCTGGTACTTGCCTATACACTGCATTCCATGAAGAAGTTTCAGATAAACCGATGGATTTACGGCATCACGCTTGTATTTTTCGCAATTGCGCCAATTTTTATTGCAACTGCTACATCTTCTGTTATCGACGGACCCTACAGTTCCTTTTTCCTTCTGCTCATAACAGAACTTGTGTATTACCTGTTTATGCACGAAGTTTACCGCAGATCCTGGATACACTATCTTCTGACAGGAATCGCTGTATTCGGACTTTTTCTCCGTCAGAATGGAATCTATATTATTGCTGCTATTACTGTAACAGCAGTTATCATGGAACTTTACTTTATTTTGAAAGAAAAACAGAATTTCATATATTCCATTGTTTTTCTGGCTGTGCTCATCTTTCCGGCCATCGGCTGTAATTCGCTTGTGAATCATCTGCATGAACAATACAATGCCCAGGAATACGGCACCCGCGCCATGTTGTCCATGCCAGTCCAACAGACTGCCCGTTGTCTCCTGGAACATGGTGATGAAATCGACCAGAACACTCTGAATTCCATTCAGAAAGTTCTTACCTGGAATCTGGATGAATATAAAGAAGCATACGATCCGCTTTCCTTTGATACAGTCAAACAGGAATTTAACCTTGATGCTTCTTCTGATGATATCAGAGATTTTCTCAAGGCCTGGCTCCATCTTTTCGCAAAATATCCGGAAACCTGTATCAATGCAACACTGAACCAGACGTATTTTCTTTTCAGTCCGGAAACAATAAACCAGACTTATTATTATCCTTATGGGGTTACTATGCGAGCCGGAAAATATGATATGTCTGAATTTAATCCTTCTCATTCAAAACTGGGTGGAATAATTTCTATCCTGAAACAGATTTATCATTCCTTTGGGTTTTTTCCTGTACTTGGCCTGTTCGTCAACCAGGGATTTACAGATCTGCTTCTCCTTGCTATTTCTTTATATGCTCTTATTGAAAAAAGAGGCCGTATTCTCTTTCTTTGTGTACCGCTTCTTCTGACCCTGGCAATCGTTTTTGTCGGACCTATGGTTCTGTATCAGGCAAGATACACTTATCCGATCATGTATTGTCTGCCACTATTGTATGGAATATTTTTTTCACAGAAAGGTAACTGATTATGGAAAAAAAACGTGTAGGTGTGATCACCTTTCATAACTATGATAACTACGGAGCCATCCTCCAGAGCTTCGCTCTCCAGAAAAAACTCCGTGAACTTGGAACCTGGCCGGAAATCATTGACTACAACTGTGAATATATCAATAATCCATTCCGGTTGGTCAATCTTAAAGAAAAAGGCCTTTTTAACTATATTTACGGTGCTATCGGACATATCTGTTATATTCCCCGCCGCCGTAAATGCAACAAATTTCGTAAACACATGAAATACAGTGAACCAGTAACCAGAAACAATATGCAGGCAGTTGCCGGTAAATATGACATATATCTGGCTGGAAGTGACCAGATCTGGGATTACAAACTTACCAATTTTGACCAGACTTATTTTCTTAATTTTCCTGCAAAAGGAAAGAAAAAATGCAGTTATGCAGCCAGTATCGGTGAACATATTCCTCCGGAACAATACCGTGGTGATTACCAAAAACTTCTTTCTGGTTTTGATAAAATCCTTGTAAGAGAAAGCTACGGCGCAGACATTGTCAAAGAACTCACCGGGGAAAAGCCTGATATTGTGTGTGACCCCACACTTCTTCTCACAGCAGAAGAATGGTCGGAACTCCTGAAAGAGCCACATATCAGAGGAAAATATATTCTTGTTTATCAGTTGGGGATTAATACTGAAATCGTTGATTTTGCACGCCGACTGAAAAACAAAACCGGGCTTCAAATTGTTTATGTTCCGTTTCCTCTTGTCGGCCTTCTGAAATGTCGTTGCAATATTACTGCCGGTCCATCAGAATGGATGGGACTTTTCAAAAATGCCGAATATGTTATTTCAGATTCTTTCCACGGTATTGTTTACGCCCTTCTTTTCAACCGCAAATTTTTTGCGAAATCCGATGGACATCACAAAAACCGCCGCGTGGAAGAGCTTCTTAATCTTGTCAACATGACAGACCGTACGATGAATCACGTTTCCGAAGAACAGCTCACTGAAGAACTGGATTTCACTTATGCCAATGAACAGATTGACAGATTCCGCCAGTCTTCCCTTCAGAAACTAAAAGAAATGATTGACAGCCTGTAAAAGAATTTTTTATCAGAAAAGAGAGATTTATGTTTTTAAATACCAAAACAAAAAAAGACTGCTGCGGCTGTTCTGCCTGCAGCAATATATGCAGTGTTTCCGCGATCACCATGAAAGAAGATCGCTGCGGCTTCTTTTATCCTCACATCAATAATGATCTTTGTGTTCACTGCGATCGTTGCCGTAAAGTCTGTCCCATGAATATTGACCTTACAAATCAAACCGCCGATCCGGAAATTTATGCCCTGCGAAACCAGAATTCTGCTGATGTAAAACAGAGTTCTTCCGGCGGTATGTTTTCACTTCTCGCTCAATGGACGCTTTCTCAGGGTGGTGTAATCTACGGAGTTGCTTTTGATGATGCTTTCCGCGTAAAACATCTGCGTGGAAAAACAGTCTCTGAAGTCCTGAAGTTCCGTACTTCCAAATATGTTGAAAGTGATATTTCCGAGGTATATCTTCATATTAAAGATGATCTGGATAACGGACTGGTTGTTCTTCTGACTGGTACCCCCTGTCAGATTTCCGGTATATCTCGTTATCTGAAATTCAGGCATGTTTGCACAGACAAACTTTATACTTGTGACAATATCTGTCATGGTGTTCCAAGCCACAAAGTCTGGGAAGATTACCTGAATATCCTGAAAACTAAATATATTGCACCAGATGATGAAATCATTTCTGTCAATATGCGCAGCAAAAAAGTTTCCTGGAAAGAAAAGCAACTGGACATTTCTCTGAAAAATGGAAACATTGACTCCATAATCAAAGATTTCTCTTTTAACCGTATTTTTGCGAGTTTATATACAGCACGCCCTTCCTGTTTTCACTGCCATTACACCAGTTACCGTCGGCCTTCCGATATTACACTTGGCGATTTCTGGACAGGCGAAACAGCTGAACTTTCTTTTGATACAGAGCAGGGTGTCAGCGAGGTCCTTATCAATACAACGAAAGGCCGGGAACTTTTTAACCAGCTGAAAGACCGTGCAGACATCTGTCCACTTTCCAAAAAGCAGGGATGGCAGCCTCATCTTGAGTATTCTTCAAGACAGCCGAAAAAATATCAGGCATTCTGGTCTGATTATACTGAATCCTCCGACAAAGAGGCTGTTCTTCGAAAATATATGAAAGGTTCTCCTATGACCAGAGTAATTCGCCTCCTTTCACCAGTTTTACGCAAAACCGGCCTTTATAATCTGGCAGGAAAACTTTATAACGTACTTCCCGGCAAAAAAGGATAATAACATGAACAAAGAAAAAAACATTAAAAAGGCCTTTCTATGGAATATGATTGGCAGTACCTGCTACTCTGTATCCTCATTTCTTTACCTTATGGTAGTAACACGAATCTGCGGAGTAGAACCGGCCGGATTCTTTTCCCTCAGTTACGCTACTGCACAGCTTCTTCTTACAATAGGAAGATATGGCATGCGTACTTATCAGGCTACAGATCTGGAACATAAATATCTGTTTTCAGAGTATCAGGTTTCACGTATTATTACCTGTGGTCTGATGCTCCTTTTTGGTATTTTTTACAGTACATGGAGTTTTTCCGGAGAATACATAATCATAAGCATTTTCGTAATCATAATGAAAATGGTCGATGCCGTAGAAGACGTCTACCATGGAAACTTTCAGCAGACTTATCATGTAGAAATCATGGGCAAAATGCTTGCTGCCAGAAATATTTATTCTGCTGTTTATTTTACCATTTCCCTTATGTTAATGAAAAATCTGGCTTTTACCTGTGTTTCCACAGCCATTACATCCCTTATATTATGTCTTGTGATAAACAGCGTATTTACACGTAACTATCCCGGAGAGCTCCCTGCAAATGCCAGAAAGTTTCTTTTTTCAAATGTATGGCGGCTTTTGCGAATCTGTACTCCTCTGTTTGTGGGAACATTCCTGTCCCTGCTGCTGTACAACATTCCTAAATACGCTATGGCAAGCGTGATGTCCAATGAATATCAGACCTATTACAGTGTCCTGTTCATGCCCTCTTTTGTGATTACGCTGATGTGCGAGTTTGTTTTCAAACCAACCATTACCACAATTGCAGAGCTCTGGTGGCTGAATAACATAAAAAAATTTGTCCTGTATGTAGTACGTATCATTGGAATTATCATTGGATGCGGTGCTTTTATCGTTATAGCAGGTCATCTTCTCGGAAGAAGACTTCTGGAACTTATTTACGGCGTAGATCTTTCACCTTATAAACTGCATTTTATTGTTCTTCTTATAGGTGGCACTATCGGCGCTGCTGTTTATATGACTTATAATATTCTCATTGCAATCCGTAAAGGTAACTGCATTATTATTGTTTATACTATTTCTGCTGTTCTGACCATACTCCCTTCAAGGCTTATGGTACAGAAATGGGGTGTCATGGGAGCCTGCATAAACTATCTGTATTCCTGCAGTCTTCTTTTCCTTCAGTTCATATTTATTCTTATTTATGTAGTATATAAACAAAGAAAATCTGCAAAAGCATGAAAAAAAGCCTGAGAAGGCTACTGTCCTTACTTATTCAAGTTTGGACAGTAGTCTTTCCAGGCTTTCATAATTTTCAATTGTATTGGATTCTCTCCGCAATCCTGCGCTATGCCGCATTCCTGATGTATACCATGCAACATGCTTACGCATTTCACGAATTCCGGTAAACTCTCCCTTCAGCTCAATCTGCCATCTGGCATGACGAAGGATCATTTCTCTGATTTCTGCTGCAGATGGTTTTTCCAGCAATTCACCCGTTGTGAAATAATGATTCATTTCCCTGAAAATCCAAGGATTTCCTCTTACTGCCCTGCCGATCATCACCGCATCGCAGCCTGTGTCTTTCATCATTTTTTCCGCTTTCAGTGGTGAATCCACATCTCCATTTCCTATCACAGGAATCCTGACTGCATCTTTTATTCTGCCTATTGTTTCCCAGTCTGCCTCTCCTGCATAATACTGCTGTCTTGTTCTTCCATGAACAGCTACCGCCGCACCACCTGCATCTTCAATAATCTTCGCAATCTCCACAGGATCAACATCATAACCTTCAAATCCGATCCGGATTTTAACTGTCACAGGCTTCTTTATTGCATGAGAGATTTCACTCACGATTCTGTGGATCAGTTCCGGATTTTTCAGCAAAGCTGAACCTTCACCATTATTAACTACCTTTGGAACCGGACACCCCATATTTATATCAAGAATATCAAATGTCTGTTCTTCGATACTTCTTGCAACCTCGGCCATCAGCTCCGGTTCACTGCCAAAAAGCTGCAGGGATACTGGATGTTCCTGTGGTGTGATCTCCATCAGAGATTTTGTATTCTTGTTATGAAACGAGATTGCCTTGGCACTGACCATTTCGGTACACACAAGCCCTGCTCCCTGTTCCTTACAAAGTCCCCGGAAAGGAAGGTCTGTCACACCGGCCATTGGTGCCAGTACAAAAGGATTCTCTATTTCTACAGAGCCAATTTTCCACCGCATCTCCATGAATCAGTCTCCGTTATCCACATTTTGCACATCTTCTTCCAGATTTTCTCCAAGGAAGAAAACACGGTAATACATTTCCAGTGATTCCAGAAGTTCTCTCTTCTCAGACTGAAGACTTTTGATTTTCAGAACACTTCCGATTTCATCATACATGGCATCTGCGTCCAGCGCCTCTGTCTTAAACTGCAGATTTCCTTTTTCATCAAATTCAAGTGTAAGGATTCCTCCAATATCCTCTGTATAAAGGACACACATAATCTGTAATTCCTGTTTAATTGATTCCGGAAGAGAATTAAAATCCGGATTAAAATAATATTTCTGCTCATAGGAGCTTGCTCCGCAGAGTACAACATTTTCCTGATACATAAAAAACTCCTTAAATTTATTATCTCAGATGTCTCTATCACACATAACTATACAGTCCTCTGACGGACACTTCTCCGGCCCGTACTGTGCGTATCTCACCGGTATCATCCCGCACCAGCAGCTCACCCTGTTCATTAATTCCAAGTGCCATACCTTCCCAGGGATTTTTTTTATCAAGAATTCGCACCGGCTGATTTCTGTTCGCAAGCATTGCATTGTATTCATCAATCATCAGTGACAGATCACAGGTCTGCACAAATTTCTCATAATTATTTTCAAATTTTTCCATGACAAGGCCGATAATCCTGTTCCTGTCATATTTTCTGCCTGTTTCAAGATACAGGGATGTTGCTTTATCCTGAAGCTCTTCAGGAATGTTTTCCAGATTTACATTGATTCCGTCACCAATAACTACTTCTCTGATCTTTCCGTTTTCAAGTCCCATTTCTGTAAGAATACCGCAGATTTTTTTGCGTGATACCACTACATCATTTGGCCATTTAATAGATACACTGATATCCAGCTCCTGTACCGCCTGTGCCACACTAAGTCCCATAACAAGAGTCAGCATTGCTGCATACTGTGGTTCAAATACTGGTCGCAGAAGAATAGACATCATAACAGAACTGCCTTCCGGGGCTTCCCATTTTCTTCCAAGTCTTCCTTTTCCGGCCGACTGAAATTCTGCAACTGCCAGTGTTCCCTCTGAAGCCTGTTCTCTGGCCAGCCTTTTGATCCACTCATTTGTGGAATCTGTTTCTTTTGCAAAATGGACGGTTTTGCCCGCCCATTTTGTATTTATTGCCTTTGAAATTGTTTCCTGATTATATCCGTTTATCATTTGTTCTCCGGCTCTCCAAGTGTTGCCACAATTACTGCCTTAATTGTATGCATACGGTTTTCTGCTTCGTCAAATACATGAGACTGTGAAGACTCAAATACTTCATCAGTCACTTCCATATCTGTCAGATTGAAACGTTCACCCATTTCCTTGCCGATTTTTGTCTTAAGATCATGGAAAGCTGGCAGACAATGAAGGAAGATAGCTTTTTCACCGGCATTTTTCATAACATCTGCTGTTACTTTGTATGGTGTCAGTTCTCTGATACGTTCCTCCCATACTTCATCAGGCTCACCCATGGATACCCATACATCTGTATAGATAACATCAGCATCTTTTGTGCCTGTCTGAACATCTTCTGTAAGAGTAACAGATCCACCGGAAGCTTCTGCATATGTTTTGCACAGATCAACAAGTTCCTGATTCGGGAAATATTTTTCTGTTGTGCAGGCTACGAAATGCATACCCAGTTTGGAGCAGGCGATCATCAGGGAATTTCCCATATTATAGCGGGCATCTCCCATATATACCAGTTTGATTCCTTTAAGATGTCCGAAATGTTCACGAATTGTAAGCATATCAGCCAGCATCTGTGTCGGATGATATTCGTTTGTCAGTCCGTTCCATACCGGAACACCTGCATGTTTTGCAAGTTCTTCTACGATTTCCTGTCCAAATCCTCTGTATTCAATACCTTCATACATTCTTCCGAGAACTCTTGCAGTATCTGCAATACTCTCTTTCTTACCGATCTGGGAACCTGTCGGGTCCAGATAAGTACTTCCCATACCAAGGTCATGTGCAGCTACTTCAAAAGCACAACGTGTTCTTGTACTGGTTTTTTCAAAAATAAGAGCAATGTTTTTGCCTTTATAATACTCATGAAGTTCTCCGGCCTTTTTCTTTGCTTTCAGCTCTGCCGCAAGATCAATAAGATATGTGATCTCCTCTGGTGTAAAATCTTTCAGTGTAAGAAAATTCCGTCCCTTTAAATTCATAATATTCTCTCCTCGTATAATATCTTTTAGATACATAAATGTACCTTGAAAACTCAATAAATATTTGTTCAATAGGCTTAGTAAAGCCCATGATATAATTGTCCCAGTGTCAATCAGGT